>DQOF01000194.1 GCA_015658775.1 Acidimicrobiia bacterium
CCACCACAACCACCCCGCCCACCACAACCACCGCCGACGTTCCCGGCACCCTGCTGTCCAGCAAGCCGGTCGACATCGGCGATCTCGGCGTGGCCTGGCGGGTCACCTACCGTTCACAGTCGGTGGCAGGCGATCCCATCCGGGTGACCGGCATCATCGCCGCACCCGCCGGCGAGGCCTCGGGGCCGCGGCCCGTCCTGTCGGTGGCCCACGGCACTACGGGGATGGCCGACGAGTGCGCACCGTCGCTGACCTTCCCTGACGACTTCAGCATGACAGTCATGGAACCGTTCCTGGAGCGTGGCTGGGTGGTCACCGCCACCGACTACGAGGGCCTCGGCGGACCGGGCCTCCATCCCTATGTGGTGGGAGAGAGCGAGGCCCGCGGCGTCTTCGACATAGTCAGGGCAGCCCAGACAATGCCGGGCGTCGGTGCCGACGGCCCGTTGGTCGTCTGGGGTCATTCCCAGGGCGGCCATGCGGCGATGCACGTAGCCGAACGCTGGGGTGACCTGGCACCCGACCTGGACCTGGTCGGTGTCGCGGCAGGAGCACCACCATCACAGTTCAACCTGCTGTCGGCGTTCCTCCAGGGCTCCGACTTCCAGGGCTACCTGATCATGGCCGCCGCCAGCATGGCAGCCACCTACGACGACCTGGACCTGGAATCGGTTGTGGACCCCGCCTACGCACACCTTCTGGACGAGCTCGAGAACGGCTGCACCGGCCACATATTCGACACCTTCAACACGATCCCGTACGCGGACCTCGTGAGCGTCGACGACATCTTCGCCATTCCCGAGTGGAATGCACGACTCACGCAGAACGACACCAACCAGCTGCCCAACCAGGTTCCGGTGATAATCCTGCACGGCGACCAGGACGAGCAGATCCCGGTTGCCAGCAGTGCGGTGTTGTTGAGCCAACTGTGTGCCTTCGAAGGCCATGCCCCGCTGGAACGCCGGGTCTACGAGGGAGCGAGCCATGGGTCGGCGGTCATCGACTACTTCGACGACCTCGTCGCATGGCTGGAGGAACGGGTTGCCGGAGAACCTGCCGTCGACCAGTGCGGGAACTGAGCGGCTCGGCGTTCGTCCGTGTGATCAGGTGGTGGATGCCGGCGACGGAAACAGTGCTCGCAGCAGCACGACGGCTATGACCACGCCTGCCACCTGCATGCCGATGAACATCGGAGCCGAGGACGGCCGGATGCCTGTGAAGGTATCGGACAGAGTCCGCGCCACGGTCACCGCCGGGTTGGCGAAGCCAGTCGACGAGGTGAAGTAGTAGGCGGCCGCTATGTAGGAGGCGACCGCATACGGCAGGGCCGACGACCGTCCGGTGCGGATCAGGCTGAACACGACCAGCAGCAACCCCACGGTGGCAACCGCCTCACCCAGCCACAGGTGTCCTGCCGACCGGGTCGTGGTCGACAGCACGATCGGGGGCAGGTCGAACATGAGGTTGGCGACCACGGTGCCGACACATCCTCCCGACACCTGGACGACCAGCATCGGACCGACCTCCCGACCGGCCCTGTGTCCCAGCGCCCAGGCACCGAGGGTGACAGCAGGGTTCACGTCGGCCGAAATGGTGCCGAAGATCGTTATCACCGCCACCAGGACACCGGCGGTGGCCATGGCGTTCTGCAGCAACTGCAGCCCCACGTCCGTCGGAGACAGCCTCTGGGCCATGATCCCCGACCCGACCACGCCTATCAGCAGGAACATGGTTCCGAGGCCCTCGGCCACCAGGGTGCGGGCCAGGGGTCGGTGGCCCCCGGACGCGCCCCGAGCGCTGCCGGTCACCGGCTCAGGAGTCCGAGTGAAGCAACCCGAAGACGATCGAGTCGACGAGGGCCTGCCATGAGGCCTCGATGATGTTCTCCGACACCCCGATCGTCGTCCACGTGTGGTCGCCGTCGGTGGTGTCGATGAGCACGCGGGTCACGGCGCCGGTTCCCTTGCGGGTCTCGAGCACCCTGACCTTGAAGTCGGTGAGTTGGAGGCGCTCCAACCCCGGGTGGCTGTCACCGAGGGCCGAGCGCAGGGCCGAGTCGAGGGCGTTGACGGGACCGTTGCCGTCGCCGGTGGCGATCCGACGATCGCCGTCGACCAGGACCGTGACCGTCGCCTCGGTCTGGACGTCGACCGCCACGTCGTTCCAGGCACGCGCGCCGCTACCCGAGTGGTGGCCCACCTTCACCGAGAACGACTCCACCTCGAAGAAGTCGTGCTTCCAGCCCGAGGCGGCCCGCATGAGCAGTTCCAGGGAGGCGTCTGCGACCTCGAAGTGGTAGCCGTCGTACTCGAGGCGCTTGAGCGTCTCGACCACTTCGCCGAGGGTCCCGCCCTCGAGTTCCAGCCCCAGTTGGCGAGCCTTCAACTCGATGCTCGACCGTCCCGACATCTCTGAGATCAGGAACCGGGTGCCGTTGCCGACCAGTTCGGGATCGATGTGCTCGTACGCATCGGGGCGCCTGGCGATGGCACTCGTGTGGAGGCCGGCCTTGTGAGCGAATGCGGTCGTGCCCACGTAGGGCTGCTGTGGGTTGGCTGCGAAGTTGACCAGTTCGGCGACGTGGTGGGCGACCGACGTGAGGTTCCGGAGGCCGCTCTCGGGAATTGTCGCTACCCCCATCTTGAGGGTCAGGTTTGCGATGATCGGCACAAGGTCGCAGTTGCCGACCCGCTCGCCGTAACCGTTGATGGTGCCCTGGACCTGCGTGGCTCCGCCTCGCACTCCAGCCAGGGCGTTGGCCACACCGCAGCCTGTGTCGTTGTGGAGGTGGACCCCAACAGGAGCGTCGATGCGGTCGACCACCTCGAACACGATGCGCTCGACGTCGAACGGCAGGGAACCGCCGTTGGTGTCGCACAGCACGAGGCAGTCGGCCCCTGCCAGCGCCGCACCCTCCAGCACCTGCAGGCTGAAGTCGGGGTTGGCCCGGTAGCCGTCGAAGAAGTGCTCGGCATCGAAGAACACCGTCAGGCCCTGGTCCTTCAGGAACCTGACGGAGTCGGCGACCATGGCCACGCCCTCGTCGAGCGTGGCCCGCAGGGCCTCCGTCACGTGGTAGTCGGAGGCCTTGCCGACGATGCACACGACCGACGTGCCGGCCGCCACCAGGTTCGCGAGCGTCGGGTCGTCCTCGGCGTCTCCCTTGACGCGACGGGTCGATCCGAACGCCACCAGTCGGGCATGTCGCAGGTCCAGTTCGGTGGCCGCCCGCTCGAAGAACTCCACGTCCTTGGGGTTGGCTCCCGGCCAGCCACCCTCGATGTAGTGGACGCCGAGGTGGTCGAGTTGTTCTGCAATGCGCAACTTGTCGGCGACCGTCAGCGAGATGCCCTCGAGTTGTGCGCCGTCGCGCAGCGTCGTGTCGTAGATCTCGACCAACGCCGGCAGGACCGTGGGGTCAGTCGTCGACATGCTCGTTCCAGTCCGCGTATTCGGGGCGTTTTCCCCTGACAGCCTCGAAAAAGACCTCCTGGACCGCCCGGGTGATGGGGCCGGGGTCACCGATCTCGCGGTCGTCGACCGACTGGATCGGCACCACCTCGGCCGCAGTGCCCGAGAGGAAGGCCTCGTCGGCCGTGTACAGGTCGCTCCTCAGGAGGTTTCCCTGCACGTACGGGATCCCCAAGTCGTCGGCGATACGGTGCACGGAGTCCTGGGTGATTCCCTCGAGCGCCCCGGCACTCGCGGGTGGCGTGACGATGGTGCCGTTGCGGACCACGAACAGGTTCTCACCGGTGCACTCGGAGACGTGGCCCTGGGGAGACAGCAGGATCGCCTCGTCGTACCCGGCCTTGACCGCCTGGATCTTGGCCATCTGGGAGTTGATGTAGTGGCCACAGCCCTTGGCTGCAGGTGGCATGGCGTTGGGGTCGTGGCGCTGCCACGACGAGACCATCATGCGGACACCGTGCTGGATGCCGTCGTCGCCGAGGTAGCTGCCCCACGGCCATGTGGCGATCGAGACGTCGACGGTGCAGGGCAACGGGTTGAGGCCCATCTCGCCGTACCCGAGGTACGCCAGCGGCCGGATGTAGCACGACGGAAGGCCGTTGACCCTGACTGTGTCCTTCACCCCCCGAACCAGCTGGTCGACAGTCCACGGTATGTCTATGAACAGGATCTTGGCCGACCTGAACAGGCGCTCTATATGGGGCGTGAGGCGGAACACCGCGGGCCCGCGGTCAGTCTCATAGGCCCTGATGCCCTCGAACACACCGTTTCCGTAGTGGAGGGTGTGGGTCAGTATGTGCACGGTGGCGTCGTCCCAGTCGACCAGCTCACCGTTCATCCAGATCTTGGAAACCTTCTCGATCGGCATGCGCCGCTCCCTTGTCGCTACCTGTCGTCGGTGGTGGGTCCGCTACCGGACCCGGGCCGCTATGGCGTCGCCGATGGCCTCAGTGCCCCCGACCTGGGTGGCCGGATCGGCGCAGGCGGCCTGGATCCGGACTGCCGCCTCTGCCTCACCGAGGAAGTCCAACATCATGGCACCGGAAAGTATCGCGGCGGTCGGGTTGGCGACCCCCTGGCCGGCTATGTCGGGCGCCGAACCGTGGACCGGCTCGAACATCGACGGCCCGGTCCTGGCCGGATTCAGGTTGGCGGACGACGCCAGGCCGATTCCCCCCGACACAGCACCGCCCAGGTCGGTCAGGATGTCGCCGAACAGGTTGTCGGTGACGATGACGTCGTAGCGCTCGGGCGCCTGCACGAAGTGGATGCAGGCTGCGTCGACGTGGTTGTAGTCGGTGTCGACGCCGGGATACTCGGCGGCCACCTCATCGAACGTGCGCTCCCAGAGGTCGCCTGCGAAGGTGAGGACGTTGGTCTTGTGGACCAGCGTGAGGTGCCCGCGCCTTCCACCCGCCAGGTCGAATGCGTACCGGACTGCCCGTTCGACCCCCTTTCGGGTGTTGACTGATCCCTGCGTGGCTATCTCGTGGGGGGTTCCCCTGCGGAGGAATCCGCCCTCACCCGCGTAGGTGCCCTCGGTGTTCTCGCGCACGACGACGAAGTCGATGTCCGACGGCGGGTACAGGAACGGCCGGTGGTTGACGTAGAGGTCGAGGACGAACCGCATCTTGAGGAGCAGGCCGCGCTCGATGACGCCGGGTGGCACGTCGGGCGTTCCGACGGCACCCAGGTAGAGGGCGTCGAGGTGGCGCCACTCGTCAATCGTCTCGTCCGGCAGCACGACACCGTCACGCAGGTAGCGGGCTCCTCCCAGGTCGTAGTCGACGGTGTCGACGGCCACCCCGGTTGCGGCGATCACCTTGAGGCCCTCGGCGATGACGTCGGGACCGATGCCGTCGCCGCCTATGACGCCGATGCGGTGTGCCATGCCTGTGCCCTCCCTGATGTTGTAGCGGACTGGTGTTGTGGATGACCGGGATCCCGTGGGTGTCCGGTCTGTCGACCTGTGCAACAAAAAACCGCCCACCGAGGTGGACGGTCTAGGCGCACACCGGAACGGTGTGCGCTAGCGAATGACGATCACCGGTGAAACGGTACTCACGGGCTGAAGTGTACCAAGCCCCCTCAGCCCATGTTCAACCGACTTTCCCACACCCGGTCGACAGGACTCCTCAGGGGAGACATCAGGGGCGACATCGCCACCTGCTGTTTGTGGCCACCGGCGCCCTCGCTACGCTCCCTGGATGGCTGAGATCCAGCGACTGTCCCAGGACGCCCACGACCGACTCGCCGCGGAGTTGGACGACCTGACGACCCGCGGGCGCATCGACATCGCCCGCAAGATCGAGACCGCCCGCGAGCTAGGTGACCTCTCCGAGAACGGCGACTACCACGCAGCCAAGGAGGAGAAGGGCAAGATGGAGGGGCGGATAATGCACCTCGAGCACCTCCTCCAGGACGCCGAGATCGTGGATGGCGCCGCTGGCGGCACGGACACCGTCGGACAGGGAGCCATCGTGTCCCTCCTCTACGAGGGCGACGACGAACCGGAGCGCATGCTGGTCGGATCGATCGAGGAGAAGCCGGACGATGTCGGGGTCGTGTCACCCGGCTCCCCACTCGGGGTGGCGCTACTGGGCGCAGCGGTCGGCGACGAGGTCTCGTTCGAGGCGCCTGGCGGCCACCTGACGGTTCGTGTCGTCGCCATCGACCGGTAGGGCGGCCTTCACTTCCGGGCGGGGTGGGCACCATGACCAGCCACCTCCCACCGTCCGTCTCCGAAGGGTTGCCGCCTTGGCGGGTCGTCGACCTTCCAGGTCGGGGTCCGCTGCGGATCCGTGATTCGGGAGCGCCCCCTGGCGGTGTCGTCAATGCCCCTGTCGTGCTGCTGCTCCACGGCTGGACCGTCAGCGCCGACCTCAACTGGTGTCGTGTGTACGCGCCGCTGGCCGAGCGCTTCAGGGTCATCGCCTGGGACCACCACGGCCACGGCGCCCACGGCCTGCGTTACCGGCGTCGGTTCCGGCTGGAGCACTGCGCCGACGACGCTGCAGCCCTGCTGCGGACCGTCGGAATCGACCGTGCCGCGGTGGTCGGCTACTCGATGGGTGGTGCGATCGCCCAACTCCTCTGGCGGCGTCACCCCCACCTCGTCTCGGCCCTGGTTCTGGGGGCCAGCGCCATGCGCTTCGGCCAGACGTTCACCGAACGCCGGGACTTCGCCCTCATGAGGCTGGCCACCGGTCCGTCAGTCGTCCTGCCGGGTCTCAGTTGGCGGGTGGCCGAGCGGATCGCAGAACGGATGACGGAGGCCGGATCAGGTGCCGTCGGTGGCTCCGGGGCTTCAGACTTCGACAGGTGGGCGGTCGAGGAGGTCAGGGCGGGTGACCTCCAGCGCCTCCTGCAGGCGGGTACCGCGGTCGGCCGCTTCGACTCCAGTGGGTGGATAGGTGGTCTCGACGTTCCCGGCGCCGTCCTCGTCGGCATCGGCGACAGCGTCGTTCCGACGGCCCGCCAACGACAGCTCGCCGCCGCCCTGCCCCGCCCGTTCGTAGCCGAGTTCGCCGGAGGTCACGCCGCCCCGGTGTCCGACCCCGAGCTCTTCCTGGTGGCCCTCCTGGCCGCCCTCGATTCGGTGACCGACGACCGGTACGACGCCTGAACGACCCTGGGCAACGCGTCCGGAACTGCATGCCAGCACGGTGGTACGGGCCACGGTGGGGCATGCCGAGGTGGAGCCCGGCCGACGGCCAGTATGTGCACATGGACGTGGCGGTGACAGGCTCATCGGGTCTCATCGGCAGGGCGCTCTGCGCCGCTCTGGAGGATCGCGGGGACAGGGTCCGACGCCTGGTGCGCCGTGCACCGGACACCGGCGACGAGATCACCTGGGATCCGACGCACGGGGTACTCGATCCCGCGGACCTCGGCGGCATCGACGCGGTGGTCCATCTGGCCGGTGCCGGCATCGCCGACAGGCGCTGGACCCGTGCCCGCATGGACCTGATACTGGAGAGCCGCACGCGGGGTACCAGCCTGATCGCCGACACTGTCGCCGCCGCCCGATCGTCGGGCGACGGTCCCGGCGTTCTGGTGAGCGGCTCCGCCATCGGCTTCTACGGCGACCGCGGCGACGAGCGCCTTGACGAGAGCAGCCCCCGTGGGGGCGGCTTCCTCGCCGATGTCTGTGCCGCGTGGGAGGCAGCCACCAGAGCGGCGGAGGTGGCCGGCGTGCGGGTCGCCCACGCACGAACCGGCGTGGTGTTGAGCGCCGATGGAGGTCTGTTGGCCAGACAACTACCCATCTTCCGACTGGGCCTCGGTGGTCCGCTGGGGCCCGGCAGCCAGGTCATGGGCTGGATCTCCATCCGCGACGAGGTGGCCGCTCTCTGCTGGCTGATCGACCACGAGTTGGACGGTCCGGTCAACCTGGTGGCTCCCGAGCCGGTCACGAGCGCCGTGTTCAGCAGGGCCCTCGGTTCGGTGCTGAGACGGCCCGCCCGCCTCAGGGTCCCGGCGTTCGCTCCCATGGCGCTGTTCGGGACGGAGTTGGTCCGGGAGTTGATGCTGGCGAGCGCCCTGGTGCGACCTGGCGTGCTGGTCGACAGTGGGTTCGTGTTCGCCCATCCGACGGTCGAAACCTGTCTGCGGGCTGTTCTGGGTCGGGACTGATCCACCTGGCCCGACGGGGCCGTTCAGGTGGATCAGTCGGGCCAGCGTGAGCAGCCATCGCCGCCCCAGATCTGGAGAATCCGACCCAGGTCCGTCGTGTTGCTCGTCACGCCTCGCATCCCCTCGCCCAGTCCGACGCTGTCGACGACGAAATACCCGGCCGGGTCCCCGGCCACGGGGTCACCGAGCACCAGCCCGGCTCCATACACGTCACGCAGTTCGGCCACGGACGAGCCGACTCCGATCCGGTCGTAGGTCCAGAGCGAGGTCTGGTGCGCGTCGGGACCGATGGCGAACCACTGCGTGAAGGTCGCTCCGGTCCCGGGCTCGCCCTCGGTCGCATCGGCGTCCGAGAGGACGATCTCCAGGCCACCGAAGGTGACCCGGCGGGTCAGGTCGCCGACACACAGCCCGTCCTCGATCCAGCCGGTGTCGGTGACGGGCGCACTCAGCGCCGTCGTCAGGACTGCCACGACGGCTTCGGCGGCGTCGCCCAGGCCGACCAGGACCTCGGAGTCGGTCGTGGCGTTCGTGACCACGCCGACCTGCGACAGCGTCACCACGCCCAGCGGCGGCAACGTCGTGGTGGTCACGTCCGCAAGCGTGGTGGTGGTCACCTCTGGGAGCGTCGTGGTCGTCACCGCCGCAGGCAGCGTCGTGCTGGTGACGGTCGCCGACATCGTCGTGGCCGGCGCGGGAACGGTCGTGGTCACCGACCCCGGGGCCGTCGTGGCCGGCGCGGGAACCGTCGTTGTTGCCGGCTCGAGGGCGGTCGTGGCCGCTTCGGGGACCGCCGTCGTGACGATCACGGTCGAACCCCCAGTCGGCCCGGGGTCCCCCGTCTCGCCGAAGGGGAGCAGCAGCGCACCCAGGCCACCCAGGACACCGAGGCCCACGACCACTCCGAGCAGGATCGACAGGCGTCCGGGAACCCGTCGCCGGGGACCTTCGGGCGGGGATGACTCCTCGAACACCGATCGGGGCCCGAGCGAGATCACGGACGGGGCCGTGGGCGGCCTCGACGACCGCTGTGAGGCGACACCGAGGTCCTCGCGGGTGACTATCGGCTGGGGCCCCGGGGGTCCGTCACCGTGTCGCCGCCAGTACAGGGCACCGAGCACCCCGGCCTGGTCCGGATCCACGTCGCCGGGGCCGTGGGCGGCCAGCGCCGACCAGGCCCGGGTCTCCTCGACCATGGTCACCTCACCGATGCGTGCCCGGATGGACGCAGCCGAGTAGATCGGCACCTCCGGGCCACCTGCCGTCAGAACGACCATGATCTCGTCGGGCACACCGTCGAGGACCCTCACGGTCCTTGCGTGGATGTACGCCAACAGGTGGGCCAGGAGGGCCTCGACCCTGACGGTGAGTCCTGCGACCTCCACGACGTCGTCGTCGAACACCCGACCGACGACATCGTCGACGAGGCCATCCGGCTCGGCCTCTCCCCGCTGTCGTGCCTCCGACCCGGCGCTGATGGATCCGTCGCCCGAGACGTGCAGCAGTACCGACATCCCCGCGGCACGGTCACCGAGGGCAACCAGGGCGATGCGACCGTCGCGGTCCACGGCGGCGTGGGCGAGTGCGGGGCCCAGATGGATGGCGAGGGTCGTCGGCATGTGGGTGGTGGCTGGCAGGTGGTGCGGAACCGGGCTGCCGGGTGGTCGTTCAGGTGGTGACCGTCGACCCTAGAGGCTCATCGCAGGATCCGGCACGGCATCGGCGCGCGGCGGGGGATGCAGGCCCACCCGGTCACCCCGACCATCCCTCGCGCATATGGCAACCGCCCGTGGCATCCTTGACATCGATGGACCTGCGCCAACTCAACCATCTCCTCGCCGTGGCGGACCACCACAGCTTCTCGGCCGCCGCCCGGGCACTGCACACGGTGCAGTCGAACGTCTCCACCCACGTGGCGAAGCTGGAGAAGGAGCTGGGCGTCGCCCTCATCGACCGTGCCACGATGCAGCCCACCCCGGAGGGCCAGGCCGTCATCGAGCGGGCCAGGCACATCAGGACCGAACTCCGGTCCATATCGGACGACATCGCCTCGCTGCGGGATGAAGTGACGGGCTCGGTGCGAATCGGTTGCATCGGCACGACCGCCCGATGGATCGCCACCCCGCTCCTGCAGCGGCTGAAGGACTCCTTCCCCGGGCTGCACACCGTCCTCGTGGACGCCACGACTGTCTCGCTGACCCCACGGGTCCTCGCCGGCGACCTGGACCTGGCGGTGGTCAACACCCCGATCGTCGAGGCCGGGCTGGACACCGAGCCCCTCTTCGACGAGGAGCGCATAGTGGTCGCTCCCTGTGGACATCCACTCGCAGAGAACGACACGATCACCATCCAGGACCTCGTGAAGCACGAGGTGATGCTCACCCCAGTCGGCACCACGTTCCGAGACGCCATCGACGAGGAGCTCATGCACCTGGGGCTGCGGCTCCGGGCCGCTGCCGAGATCGACGGCCTACGGCTCCTGACATCGCTCGCCTACCAGGGCTACGCCCCTGCCCTGCTGCCGGCCAGTGCAGCCTCGGGCTATCCCGACGGCAGTTGGGCCCTGATCCGGATCGAGGGCATGGCGCGCCGGTCGGTGGGGCTGACCCGCAACCGCAGGACCACGCCGTCGATGCCGGCGCGGGCGGCCCGGGACATGCTCATCGAGGTGATCCGCGAGATCGGGCCACAGCAGCCCGGCATTCATGTAACGCTGGAGGCGTGAGCCTGCCCACCACCCCCGGCGAGGTCGAACGCACGGTCGGGTTGCGTGCCCGGACCGGTGGCACGGTGTCCTTCTCGGTCGGCGAGATCCAGGGACGCCGCGCCGTGGTAATCGAGATCGACGGCGCCGACCGGGGGGCGCTCCG
>DQOF01000197.1 GCA_015658775.1 Acidimicrobiia bacterium
CTGACCCCCCGAGCCCGGATCCACCACGTCAGCGCGAGGGGCGACGACCCCATCTACATGCTGACTGGCCCGGTCGCCGCCACCGCCCATGCGCTCGAGAAGACCGGGATGTCGATCGACGACTTCGACCTCTTCGAGTGCAACGAGGCCTTCGCAGCGGTGCCCCTGGCCTGGATGCACGAGCACGGGGTGCCCCACGAGAAGGTCAACGTGAACGGGGGCGCCATAGCCCTCGGGCACCCGCTGGGATGCAGCGGCGCCAAGCTCATGACGACGCTGCTCCACGAACTCGAGCGCACCGGCGGCCGATGGGGCCTCCAGACGATGTGCGAGGGCGGCGGCCAGGCCAACGTCACCATCCTCGAGCGCCTCTGACCCCTGGCCGCCGATCCGCTCCGGCCCCTGACAGGCCCGGCCTTCGACCTAAGGTGGCCCACGTGAGCGAGGACACGATCGAGGTCGACCAGCCGAACGACGTTGACCTGCGCGCCGCCGACGGCCGTGTTCCCGGACACCGGGGGCTGGCCACGCGTCAGCGCCTGCTCAAGGCCACCGCCGAGCAGCTCGAGTCGTCCGGATACCGGAGCCTCAAGGTCGTGGAGGTGGCCCGCATCGCCGGAACCTCGCCGGCAACCTTCTACCAGTACTTCCCAGACGTCGAGTCGGCGGTCCTGGCTCTGGCGACCGACCTCTGCGAGGCGTGGCACGCCGACCTGCGCAGGCTCATAACCAACCGCGACTGGGAACACGACCCCGACGGCGCATCGCAGGTGGTGGCCGCCGGAATGCTCGAGTTCTGGACCCGCCACCGGTCGGTCCTGCGGGTGCTGGACCTGGCATCGATGGAAGGCGACCTGCGCTTCCGCGAGATCCGGTTGTACCTGCTAGCCGGCGCCACGTCGGCGCTGATGGACCTGGCGGAACGGAGCGGTGTGCCGGACGACCCGATGGCCGCTGCCGGGGTGATCGTGGGGATGCTCGCCCACGTCGCCAACCACCAGGCCGGCATTGAGCGGTGGGGTGTCGACCACGACGTGCTCGTCGACACCGTGGCAGGGATTCTGCGCCGCACGGTCATCGGCTGAGCCTGCCTTCTGGACCGGGCCTTCTGGACCGGGCCCTCACCGGGGCCACAGCCCCCAGCGGTAGCCTCGGCCCGGTGATCGACCGAGTCCGCTTCGCGCCGTCGCCCACGGGCTTCCTGCACGTGGGAAGCGCACGCACCGCCCTCTTCAACTGGCTGCACGCCCGCTCGACCGGCGGCACCTTCGTGCTCCGCGTTGAGGACACTGACGCCGAACGCAACCGCCCGGAACTCGTCTCGAACCTGTTGGCTGAGCTCGAGTGGCTGGGACTCGACTGGGACGAGGGCCCGTACCACCAGTCGGAGCGCCGCGAGCGCCATCGGGAGGTCGTCGAGGACCTCCTGGGACGCGGCCTGGCGTACCTGTGCGACGCCGACAACCGGGAGGTGGACGGCTCGTCGGTCACCGATGGCCTCGCAGCGCGCTTCCGGATGCCCGTTGGCCAGAGAGTCGGGTTCGACGACATCGTCCGCGGCGAGGTGTCGTTCGCCACCGACGACCTGGAGGACTTCGTCATCTGGCGTTCCAACGGCTCGCCGATGTTCCTGCTCGCCAACGCGGTCGACGACGCCGACATGCGGATCACCCACGCCATCCGCGGCGAGGACCTCCTCTCCGGCGTGCCCAAGGTGCTGCTCCTCCTCGATGCAATGGGAGCACCGCACCCCACCTATGCCCACCTGCCCCTGCTGGTCAACGAGCAGCGCAAGAAGCTGTCGAAGCGGCGTGACGACGTGTCCATCGCCGACTACCGGGAGCGCGGGTACCTGGCCGAGGCGATGGTCAACTACCTGGCCCTGCTCGGCTGGGGTCCACCCGACGACGTCGAGATCCGGCCCCTCCACGAGATCGTCGAACTGTTCCGCATAGAGGACGTCAACAAGGCGCCGGCCTTCTTCGACCTGAAGAAGCTCGAGCACGTCAACGCCACCCACCTGAGGGCACTTCCCAAGGACGAGTTCATCGAGCGGGTCGGCCCCTGGATCGACGATGCGCCATGGCCGGCCGACCGGTTCGACCCCGCCATCTTCTCGACCATGGTCGACCTGGTCCAGGAGAAGCTGCGCACCTTCGGCGACACGACGAGGTTCGTGGACTTCCTGTTCTTGGAGGATCCCGTGGACGACGCCGATTCCTGGGAGAAGACGATGGTGAAGGGCCGGTCGGCCGCCGAGGTGCTCGACGGCACTGCGGCTGCGTTCGCCGACTGTGCATGGGAGGCTGGGGTGCTCAAGGACGTGGTCGCCGAGGTCGGTGAGGGCGTCGGCCTCAAGTTGGGCAAGGCGCAGGCACCGCTGCGGGTGGCGGTTACCGGTCGCACCGTGGGCCCACCGCTGTTCGAGACCATGGCCGACTTCATGGAGCGCTCCGAGGTGCTGCGGCGCATCGCCCGGGCACGGGCCCGCCTCTGAGAACCGGCACACCGGTCGCCAGCATCTGACCGTTACGCTGTCGTGGCCCTCCGGGGCCCACCTTCGGGGGTGGTGTAATTGGCAACACAGCTGGTTCTGGTCCAGCCATTGGGGGTTCGAGTCCTCCCCCCCGAGCAAACAGAGGGGACGCTCCGGTATCGCCGTAGCCTCACCGTCTCAGGTGTCGAAGATCCGCCCCGGGCGGGTCGCCGACCGGTCTCTGCCCCGTTCGTCTAGAGGCCTAGGACGCCAGATTCTCAATCTGGTAGCACGGGTTCGAATCCCGTACGGGGTACCAGGTCCAGGTGGCGTACGTGTGCGGCCTCGTTGATGCTGCGGATCGTGCGCAGCCCCGTCGCGGAGGCCGTCACCCGCGTGATGCCGCAGTAGTCGCTGAACAGCGCGAACGGGTCCGGGTGGCCGAGGATTGTCTGCAGGAAGACGCCGATGACCATGCCGTGGCAGAACACCGCCACGGTCCTGCCGGGGTTTCGTTCCACGACACCGTCGAACGCCGCCTCCACCCGTGTCCGGAAGCCGTCGTATTCGCCACCGAACACCGTCTCGGGGTCGTCCATGTAGTCCACCACGATCGGATGGTCGGTCGTGAGCTCCTCGGCGGGGACGTACTCGGAGCGGAGGTGGTCTGATTCCTTCAGGTCGTCGACCTGTTCGATCGCCAGGCCCAGGCCTGCGGCCAGCGGCTCGGCGGTCTGCACGGCCCGTCGCATGGTGCTCGCCACGATGTGGTCGATCTTCGTCGTGGCCAGGAGGTCGGCGGTGACGGCAGCCTGCTCCATCCCGAGGGGGGACAGCGACGGATCGGCGGGACCCTCCCTGTGGTCGTGCTCTTCACGATCGGGGCGGGCGTGCCGGATGACGATCAGTTCCACGGGCTGAACCTAGGTGCGCTCCGCCCCGTCCAGCCAACCGGATCACCCGACGAGCAGCACGAAGGCGATCCCCGCCAGCAGGA
>DQOF01000148.1 GCA_015658775.1 Acidimicrobiia bacterium
CGGGGGGTAATGGAGGGGGATTCAACCCATTCACCAGCAATGACCCGAACCTCCGTGACTGTCTTGTTCGGTCCTTCGGACAGGCTCTCTATGACGAGTTGCAGAATCGGCCACCGACCCCATCGGAGGGTGCGGCCATGGGTCCGTGCCTCGCAGCCGCGGGGGCTCCATCGACTCAGGGGCCAGATCCTGGAGGAGCAGACGGGAGAGGAACCGGCACGATTCCACAACCGCCGGACGGTCCGATTCCGGCCTGCCTAGCCGAGTCACAGGACGTGTCGAGTACCGCCTGGGTCATGGAAGTCGACCAATTGATGAACTACGAGGCGCTCGGGCATCCCCCGTCCAGGGATGCGGGGTCAGCCGACCCCAGAGTCGTCCAACTCGACGACGGCAGCTACCGCATGTACTTCGCGAATATGAACATGGTCGATGGTGCCGGCACTGCCCTGAGTTGGGACGGCGTCAACTGGGAGTTGGAGGCCGTTGGGGTACTACCGGTGGGGCTACCGCACACGTCCCTTTTGCGACTACCCGACGGGGGATGGCGGCTCTACACCGTCCAACAGCAGGCAGGTGGCAGGACCCACGTACTGAGCTTCACGTCACCTGACGGCCTGGCGTTTACCCAGGATCCCGGTGTCCGGCTCACTGACGACGATTTCCCTGGCGGCGGCCTCCAGAGCCCGTTCGTTGTCGAGGCTCCCGGCGGCGGCTACCGCCTCTACCTGTCCATGGCTCCCGCGGATGAGGTTGTGGGCCAGGAAGGCGGCAACTCGACCATCTGGATGGTCGGGGCCACATCCGACGACATGCTCTCGTGGTTCGCTGACTCCGCCGTCATGGTCGAGGGACCGCTACACCCCCACGTCATGGTGGGCGACGACGGGACATACACGGTCTACGGAGGCATGGGGCTCACCAGGTGGACCTCGATGGACGGCCGGTCTTTCTCCGATCCGGAGTCGTTCGACCTGGTCGGGATGGACTTCCACGTCCTACCCCTGCCTGACGGTCAACTCCGAGTCATCCAGAGTGGCCCGGGCCCGTTTGACCTCATGGGTGATTGGATGCGCGTATGGCGCAGCCTGGACGTCACGTGGGACGTGGACTTCGGCATCGGCCAGTGGGACCAGCAGGGCAATTTCATCATCTCAGTCTGCGTCAACGGGTGGGCGTCATCTTCGGTCGAGATCCAACTCATGGACTCGAGGGAGGGTTACGGGTCGGCTAGCCGATGGATCGACCTGGAAGAGTCGGCAATCACGGTGCGCCAGGGGTTCCCGCCGTTCGAGTCGACCATCACCCTCAGCAGCGTCGGCGCGCCCGGGACTCAGGAGATCGAATCCGTTGTCCGCGTCACCCAGGGGACGGCTGGCCGCGACTGGCACGTCATCGAAGACCTCATGAACTGAGGTTGACACCGCCCGCTTCGGCAGACAGCCGCCCCGCGCAGGATGATCGCGGTGACCGAAGGGCCAGCCATGAGTCGACGACCGAACGTCATCCTCATCAACTGCGACGACCTGGGCTACGGCGACCTGTCGTGCTACGGCTCGACGCAGCACGAGACCCCGGTCCTGGACCGCATGGCCTCTGAGGGGGCCCGCCTCACCGACTTCTACATGGCGTCACCGGTCTGCTCGCCGTCACGAGCCGCAATGCTTACCGGCAGTTATCCGCTTCGGGTTGGCTTCGGCGGGCGGAGCATCGACAACGCTCCCGTCCTGTTCCCCGGCCAGGCCCAGGGGCTGCACCCTGACGAGATCACCATCGCCCGCCTCCTCAGCGACGCCGGGTATGCCACCCGTCTGGTCGGAAAGTGGCACTGCGGAGATCAACCGGAGTTCCTGCCCACCCGCCATGGCTTCGACGGCTGGTTTGGCCTCCCATACAGCAACGACATGGGTCGGCAGGCCTTGCCGCCGGAGGGGCAGTCTTACCGCGACATCATGGAGCAACTAGGCACGCCGGTGCCCAACGACGCCCCGATGCTGGCTGACCGCCCGCCCCTACCCCTTATGCGGGACGACGAGGTGGTAGTCGAGCAGCCCGACCAGGCTGCCCTTACCGAGGCATACGTCGCCGACGCGGTGGAGTTCCTACGCTCTCATCGGGACAGGCCGTTCTTCCTCTACCTCGCCCACCTCTACGTGCACCTGCCGATCTACGTCCGGGATCGCTTCGTCCGACAGTCGACTAACGGCCGTTACGGGGCGGCGGTGCAATGCATTGATTGGTCGACCGGGGCACTCCTTAACGAGGTCCGAGCCCTGGGCCTGGACGAGGACACGGTGGTCGTCTTCACCAGTGACAACGGTGCCCTGATTCGTGACGGCGGCGGGAGCAACGGTGCGCTCCGGGCCTCCAAGGGCACAACGTGGGAGGGCGGTCAGCGGGTGCCGTGCATCGTCCGGTGGCCGGGAAGGGTCCCGGCCGGGCAGACGGTCCCCGAGGTCGTCAATGCCATGGACCTCTATCCCACGATCGCCGGGTGGTGCGGCGTCGACGTCCCCGGCGACCGGACCCTGGACGGGCGGGACATCAGCACCCTCCTGGAGGGTGGCGACGCTCCGCCCGAGGCCCCCTTCTTCTACATCCTTGGCGGCAACGTGGAGGCCGTGAGGAAGGGTCGCTGGAAGCTCCATGTCCGGAAGTGGAACGTGGAACGGGTGCGGCTCTACGACCTGGAGGCTGATATCGGCGAGCGGAACGACGTGGTCAAGGAATACCCCGTCGTGGTTGCCGAGCTCCTGGCCCTCGTCGAGGCGGCCCGAGCCGAACTCGGCGACGACGCCTCGGACACCGTTGGCTCCGACGTCCGCCCGGTGGGCCAGGTGGCTGATCCCGTCACCCTCACCTCCTACGACCCCGACACCCCGTACTTCATGGCCGAATACGACCTGACCGAGCGGGGTTGACCCCTGCCGGAAATGGAGAAGAATGCATGACCACTGTCCTGATCCACGGCAACCCGGAAACTGACGCCATCTGGACTGATCTGGTCGGCGAGCTCACCGACCGCAGTGTCACTGACCTGGTGCTGCTGTCACCGCCCGGGTTCGGCGCACCAATCCCGGACGGGTGGGGAGCCACCCAGGTCGAATACCGGGACTGGTTGATCGCGCTAAGGACCGCCACCAGGTGGGTTCGGCGCGTGACGGTCATCCTGCTTCTGATTCACACTTGGATTGCCCCCGTTTCTTTCCACGTTCTTTCCACGCGGCATGGGAAGAACGGGGACGCGCTGACTCGACCAGGGAGACCAAGAGCGCGCAGCCCCTGCAAACACTGGGGTTTGACCCTTACAGGTACTATCCGGAACTGGCCGGAAAGTCCCTTTCCGTTCTCATAATCGCTCGGTCGCGGGTTCGATTCCCGCCCGGCCCACTTGTTCAGAGGGTGCTTTCGTCGGCTCCCGGGTCGGTC
>DQOF01000200.1 GCA_015658775.1 Acidimicrobiia bacterium
CGGCTCACGAGAACGGCGCCACAGAGGTGGCATGGCTCGCCTCCACGCCCGTAGCAGTCGAGGCGGTCTTGGTTGCGCCCTGTCGAACCTGCTGGTGTGCGGTAGTCGCGCAGGGTGGTGCCGTCATTGGCCAGCGACTCGGTGAGCACGTCACGGATCGCCTGGAGAAGCCGGCCGGCCCGTTCGGGACCGATGCGACGGGCGGAGGGACTGATTCCGGCCCGCCAAAGCGACTCGTCAGCGTAGATGTTCCCCAGGCCGGCGATCGGCCGCTGGGATAGGAGGTTCGTCTTGATCCGGCGCCTGCTGACGGCCAGGGCTGCGTGGAAGGTGGCGGCGTCGAGGGTCGGATCGAACGGTTCGGGGCCCAGCCGGTGAAGGGTGGGTAGCGAGGAGTGCTCGCCCCGGGCGACCACGGCGATCCGGCCGAAGCGCCGAACGTCGCGGAACACGAGGAACCTGTCGTCGTCAAGCGACCACCAGGCCCTCGTGTACGGGTCGTCTGGGAGCGTCCGGCCGACGTGGACCCCCCCTGTCATTCCCAGGTGCATGACCAGTTCCCGCTCGGCAGAGTGGGTCCCGGCAGTGCCGTCGCCGGCCTCGTCGCAGGGGGCGAGGCCCATGAGCAGGTACTTGCCCCTCCGGTCCACCCGGCTGATCCTGTGGCCCCTGGCCTCGACGGCGTCGCAGAACCTGGCAGACGGGTGGGCTCCGGCGTCGACGATCCGGCTGCCGGTGATGAGCGGCTCCAACTGCCGCCGGACGGTCTCCACCTCGGGCAACTCGGGCATCGGTCCAACGTATAGGCCCGTCCGGGCCAGCGCCCGGCGGATCGGACCGTGGATTAGGTTGCCGGTGTGGTCTCGATAGCGGTGGTGAACCAGAAGGGCGGGGTGGGCAAGACCACCGTCGTGCTCGGCCTCACCTCCGCCGCGGCCCAGCGAGGCATCCGGACGCTTGTCGTCGACATGGATCCCCAGGGAAACGCCACCACCGGTCTGGGGGTGTTCGAGCCCACCCGCAGCATCGACTCGGTCCTGGTCGAGGAGCGGCCCGGTGGTCTCCGGGCCACGGTCGAACCCACCGGTTGGGCGACCGGCTGCGAACCCCTGCCGATGCTGGCAGCCTCGTCGCCGAGCCTCGCCGTTCGTGAAGCACAGCTGTCCACCGATCCGCTGGGCGCCCAGGACCGTCTGCGGTTGGCGATGCGGGGCAACGACGTCCCCCTCGTGCTGATCGACTGCCCGCCGTCCCTGGGCCTGCTGACGATCAACGCCCTGTTCGCCGCTGACGCGGTCCTCGTCGTCACCGAACCCGGAGCATGGGCGGTCGACGGGGTGGGGCGGATGCTCCAGACCGTCGACCGCATCCGGATGCGTCGTCCCGACGGCGGACCGGAGGCGGCCGGAATAGTCGTCAACCGCCTGGGTCGGACACGCGACGGTCGCTACTGGAATGAGCAGTTGATTGCCGCGTACCCCGACCAGTGCCTGCCGCCGGTCCGCCTACGGGCCGCGGTGGCCGAGGCCGCGGCCCGGTCCGTGCCGATCCACGCCATGGGCAGGCGACCCGGTGCGGAGGAGGCGGCAGGCGAGTTCGACGTCCTGCTCGACAGGGTTCTCCACTGCTGCGGCTGCCACGATCTCCATGACCTCGAGCACACGTCGGAGGGAGACATCTGATGGCCGGCTATGACCCACAGTCGGGACGCGCACGTCCGAAGACGTCGGCTGAGAGTCCCGTCGACGGCCTTCTGGGTGGGCCCCTCGTCGAGGCGGAGGACGAGGCGGTTGACGGCCCTTCCGCTGACGAGGTGCCGGTGGAAGAGCAGTCCGACGGCGAAGCCGGCCTCCCGGAGGGTTCCGATGCGGCGAGGCCCTTCGAGGTCCCGCCCGTGGAGATGACCGACGAGCGGGCCGATCGCCTGCAGCGCCTGAAGGTGCTCGGGGCTGTCACAGCGCTCGCCGTTCTGCTGCTGGCCTGGCGGCGTCGTCGGAGGCGCTGACACGCCCCACCCGCACCGGACCCGGTCCGCCGGGGGTGTCCGGCCGCCACTGCCCACCGGAGTGCGGACTCAGATCCCCAGAGCCGTCCTGGCCGGGGCGTCAGCCCGCATTCGCCCCTCGCGCACCCGCCGCCTCACCTCGGCCCCGCCGTCCTCGCAGACGGCGACGTAGGGACACCAGCCGCAGAGGGGACCGGGCCGGGTCGTGAATTCGTCGGCGTCGCAGTCGCGACCAAGGTCCGACCACGTGTCTGCCAGGTCTCCGCCGGTGGTCGCCAGACGTTCGGCGGTCACCTCGGCCTCGACTATCTCCTTCCCCAGGTAGAGAAGCCGGGCACGCGCGGGGCGCTCTCCTGAATCGGATTCGATGGCTGCTGCGTAGAGCAGCACCTGGGACAGGACACTGTCGTGGTCACCCGGCCGGGGTGGTCGGCCCGACTTGTAGTCGGTGATCACCAGACCGTCGGCGGTGTTGTCGACGCGGTCGACGATGCCCATGAACGGCACACCGGCGATTGTCGCCCTGACACGCTGCTCGGTGGAGTGCACGTCGACCCGGCTGGGATCCTCGAGCGCCCAGAGGCCCTCGATGGCCTTCCAAGACCGCCAACGGAAGTCGCGTCGGGCGTCGTCGTCGAGGCTCAGGGCGACGAAGTCACCCTGAGCCTCGATCGACGGCCAGGTCTGGCGTGCCAGCTCCCTGGCCCTGTTCACGGTCCGGGCAGCGGGCTTCTCCTCACAGAGCAGTTCCAGGACCCGGTGTGCGAAG
>DQOF01000147.1 GCA_015658775.1 Acidimicrobiia bacterium
CCGGTGAGGGCACGCCACCAGAGCTGTACGCCCAGTTCCCACTCCTGGAGGCCGTGCTCGAGGCGGCCGGCTTCACGGTGTTCCCCATGGTCGACCACGAGGCCGACGATGCCATGGGAGCCGCGGCCGTGAGGGCTGCAGCCGATCCACGGGTCGAGCGGGTGCTCATCTGCACGCCGGACAAGGACCTCGCACAGTGCGTCACCGCCGACGGTCGGATCGTGCAGTTCGACCGACGCAGGGAACTCCTCTACGACTGGGACGCCGTCGTCTCCAAGTACGGGGTGCCTCCACCCTCCATCCCCGACTGGCTCGCCCTGGTGGGCGACACGGCCGACGGCATACCGGGCCTGCGCGGCTGGGGGGCCAGGTCGGCGGCAGCGGTGCTGGCCCGGTACGGACGCCTGGAGGAGATCCCGGACGACCACGCCGACTGGGACGTGTCCGTGCGGGGGGCCGCGCGGTTGGCCGCCACGATCGCGGAGAGCCGTGAGGACGCCATGCTCTACCGACGGTTGGCGACGCTCGACCTCGACGCACCCGTGATGGGCGGGGTGGACGAGTTGCGCTGGATCGGTCCCCGCGACCACCTCGCCGACATGTGTAAGCACCTCGACGCCTCCAGACTCGCCCAGCGCGCCGTGCGACTGGCCGAGGGGAGGGTCTGACCTGCGGGCCTGATCGGCCGTTTCGGCGCCGGCGTGTCCGTTCGGTACCCTGTGCCCCTAATGGCCGAGCACACGATGGGCGATCGCCTCGACGACCTCCACAGGCGCAGGGAGGAGGCGCTGCACGCAGGGACCGAACGCGCGGTCCAGCGGCAGCACGACAAGGGGAAGATGCTCGCCCGCGAGCGCATCGACTACTTCCTGGACGAGGGTTCCTTCCACGAGCTGGACATGCTGGTCCGGCACCGGGCCCACGGGAGCGGCATCGAGGAGCGTCCCTACACCGACGGGGTCGTCACCGGCTGGGGCACCGTCGACGGTCGCAAGGTGTTCGTGTTCTCCCAGGACTTCACCGTGTTCGGCGGCGCCCTGGGAGAGGTGTTCGCAGAGAAGCTGCACAAGGTGATGGACCTGGCCCTGTCGGTGGGCGCACCGATGATCGGCCTCAACGACGGCGCAGGGGCCCGCATCCAGGAAGGTGTCGTCAGCCTCGACGGCTACGGCGGGATCTTCTGGCGCAACGTCCAGGCTTCAGGGGTCATACCCCAGATCAGCGTCATCCTGGGACCCTGCGCAGGGGGTGCCGTCTACAGCCCCGCCATGACCGACTTCATCTTCATGGTGCGCGAGAAGTCACACATGTTCATCACGGGACCGGACGTGGTCAGGACCGTGACCGGCGAGGACGTCACACTCGAGGAACTGGGAGGGGCCACGAGCCACGGCACCAAGTCCGGTGTGGCGACCTTCGTCTGTGACGACGAGAAGCAGGTGCTCGACGAGGTCAAGACGTTGCTGTCCTACCTGCCCTCGAACAACCTCGAGGAGGCGCCAGTAGTCGTGTCCGACGACTCACCCGACCGCAGTTGCCCCGAGTTGGGCGGGATCATGCCCGACAGCGCCAACATCCCCTACGACATGCGGACGGTCATCCGGACCGTCCTGGATGACGGCGAGTTCCTCGAGTACCACGCAGCATGGGCCGGCAACATCGTGTGCGGCTTCGGTCGGTTGAACGGTCGGAGCGTTGGGCTGGTCGGGAACCAGCCGATGCGCTTCGCCGGCGTGCTCGACATTATGGCTGCCGAGAAGGCCGCCCGGTTCGTGCGCACCTGTGATGCCTTCAACATCCCGCTGGTCACCTTCGTCGACGTGCCCGGGTTCCTACCGGGCGTCGACCAGGAGCACGGAGGGATCATCCGCCACGGCGCCAAGTTGCTCTACGCCTACTGCGAGGCCACCGTCCCGCGTATCCAGGTCATCACCCGCAAGGCCTACGGAGGCGCCTACGTGGTCATGGACTCCAAGTCGGTCGGGTCCGACCTCTCCCTGGCCTGGCCATCGGCGGAGTTGGCGGTGATGGGGCCACAGGGTGCCGTCGAGATCGTCTACCGGAGGGAACTCGAACAGGCGGCCGACCCTGATGCCCGGCGGGCCGAGCTGGTCGAGGAGTACACGGAGAAGTTCGCCAACCCCTACGTGGCTGCCGAGCGCGGCTATGTGGACGACGTGATCGACCCGGCCGACACACGCATCAAGCTGATAGCAGGCCTGGAGATGTTGAGCAGCAAGCGCGAGGAACTACCCCGCCGCAAGCACGGAAACATACCCCTGTAGCCGTGACACGTATCGTCGCACCCGGTGCCACCGATGCCGAGATGGCGGCCATCCTGATCGCCTACGAGGCCCTCTGGCCCGACCCGCCGACGAGCGAATCGGCCGATACGCCGCCGTGGAGGTTCTCGGGTCGCTGGTGGCTGGACGAGGACTCGCAGCCGCCACGCCGCACAGGTCGCTGAGCCCGGGTCAGTTTCCGGGCCGTCAGGTGCCTGGCCGGGGCCAGTCCGGCCCGTCGGCGTCCAGCAGGGCGGGGAGCCCTGCCAGGTAGTCGCCACGGGGAATCTCGGTCGCTCCCAGACCGGCCAGGTGGTCCGTACACCACTGGACGTCTATGAGCCGGCCGGGCCCGCTCCCGAGCAGGTCCACCAGGCCCACGAGGGCGACCTTGGAGGCGTCCGTTCGCTGGTGGAACATCGACTCGCCTGCGAACAGGCCCCCTATGGCCACTCCGTAGAGGCCTCCGGCCAGGCCGTCGTCGTCCCACGCCTCTACCGAGTGGGCCCACCCCAACCCGTGGAGGAGCCTGTAGGCGTCGATGATCCGGTCGTCGATCCACCCGCGTTCCCGTCCGGGGTCTGCACAGGCCTCCACCACCTCGTCGAAGGCCGTGTCAACGCGGGTCTCGAACCGCCGGCAGGAGTTGCGCAGGGACCGGCTAACCACGAGGTCTGAGGGCTTCAGGACGCCGCGGGGATCCGGGGACCACCAGGCCATCGGTCCGCCCGGCTCGAGTGGCATGGGGAACACGCCCGAGCGGTAGGCGGTGAGCAGGGTGCCCGGGTCGACATCGGCTCCGACACCGACCACGCCGTGTTCGTCGGCCGTGCCGGCCGGGGGGAACATCCAGGCACTGGCGGCAGGCTCGAGGGGCACCTGCCGAGCGTAGGTTCGGTCGGCGGGTGTGGAGGCTACCCGGTGACGATGGTGACCGACCGCACCAGGACCTCCCGGATGGGGCCACCGCCGTAGGGGGAGTCCGGGTCCAGCCGGTACAGGCCCATGATCCCCTCCAGGACGGCGAGGCCGGCGGCGTCGGTGCTGCCGAAGACGATGTAGCTGCCCTGGTTGTCCAGGAGCGACACCGCCTCACCGCTGGTCAGGAAGAATTGTGCTCCAGAGCTGTTAGGTCCTGCCGAACGAGCCATGACCAGTTGGCCTGGCCCGTAGGTGAACGGACCGACCGTGCCGTTGACACCCTGGCCGAACACGCCGCCCTCGTCGGCGATCATGTAGCCCGGACCCGGGTCGGACCAGCTGTTGGTGTGGGGCGACCCGCCCTGAATGATCGCGATGGTGGGGTCCAGCCGGAACAGCAGGGTCTGGTCGTAGTACCCGTAGTTGGTCAGCACGACGAAGTTGTTGGCCGTGTTGGGCGTGCGATCGAGGTCCAGGGCCATCCTGATCTGACCCTCGGTGGTGTCGAACACCGCCGTGTAGGTGAGGGAGGGGTCGAGACAGAACGGCGGCGGGTTGTCGAAGGTGAGCACCGTGGCGCTGCTCTTGTCGGCGGTGGGGCAGTCGGTCGGCACGATCGACGTGGGGGCGGCGAAACCGCCGCTGCCGCTTCCGACGACGCCACCGTTGCCGGTGGCGAAGGTGATGACGGCGACCGTGAGGAGGCTGCCGAGCAGGACGAAGGCGAGCAGGCCTGCGAGCAGTCGGGTACGACCCGAGAACCTGTCAGAGGCCGACGGAGTGCCTGGGCGACGGGTCTTGGTTGCCATGGGGCGGCACCCTAACAACGCGGCGGTACATCAAGACCCCCGTGGTGGCACGGGGGTGCACGTGCACCGGGGGTCGTGGTGCCCCGAAATGTCCGGGCTGCGGGTGGGGCGGCACCGGTAGCGTGGTCTGCCGTGGCTCTGCTGGTACAGAAGTTCGGTGGTACGTCGGTCGGTGAACCCGATCGGATCCGCGCGGTCGCCGACCATGTCGCCCGTACCGTGCGGCACGGCGACCAGGTCGTGGTCGTCGTCTCGGCGATGGGCAAGGAGACGGACGGCCTGTTGCGCCTCGCCGCCGACGTTTCTTCGACCCTTCCGGGCCGTGAGATGGACATGCTCATCACGGCCGGCGAACGCAAGGCGATGGCGCTCATGTGCATGGCCCTGCACGATCGTGGCGTACCGGCCGATTCGTTCACCGGCAGCCAGGCCGGCTTTCTGACCGACACCACGCACCAGAACGCCAAGATCCTTGCTGTGCGGCCGGACCGGATCCGGGCGGCGCTGGACGCAGGTCGGGTGCCGGTGGTGGGTGGGTCCCAGGGCGTCTCCACCGAGAACGACGTCACCTTCCTCGGAAGGGGTGGATCCGACACCACGGCCGTGGCGCTGGCGCATGCCCTCGCGGCGGACGCCTGCGAGCTCTACACCGATGTCACGGGCGTCTTCACGACCGATCCGCGCCTGGTGCCGACAGCACGCCGCATGGCGAAGGTCTCGTTCGACGAGTTGTTGGAGATGACGGCCACAGGATGTCCGAAACCGGCCATGCGGTCGGTTGAATATGCACGTACCCACGGGGTGCGGTTGCACGTACGGTCCGCGTTCACCTGGCAGGAGGGGACATGGGTCGATGAGGAGGATCCAGACATGGAGCAGGCAATTATCTCGGCGGTCACGCACGACACGTCCGAGGCCAAGATGACGATCAGCGGTGTGCCGGACCAGCCTGGCGTGGCCGCCCGGGTGTTCCGGGAGCTCGCCGACCTCGAGGTGAACGTTGACATGATCGTCCAGAACGTGTCCGACAAGGGGGTCACCGACATCTCCTTCACCGTGCCCCACAGCGATCTCGACAGGGCCGTCGCTGCCGGCGAGACCATTGCGGCCGAGATCGGGGCCCTGGGCGTGACGAGCGATCCGTCGATAGCCCGGATCAGCGTCATCGGCGCCGGGATGCGCTCGAACCCGGGGGTGGCGGCGACCATGTTCGAGACCCTCGCCGCCTGCGGTGTCAACATCCAGATGATCTCCACCTCGTCCATCAGGGTGAGTTGTGTGGTCGCCGAAGAGGAGGCCGAGGAGGCGGTGATCGCCCTCCACGAGAGTTTCGGCCTCTCCGAAGCCTGATCAGCACGGCGACCGCGCTGCCCCGGCCCATCCTCCCGGACCGGGGTCGGGCATCGCGGAATCGCCCGTACCCTGCCCCACATGTCCGTCGCGAGCGCACCGTCGACCCGCCGGGCCGCCCGCACGGCAGGTCCGGTCGCCGTACTCCTGTCGGTCATGGCGGTGGCCGTCGGCTGCGGGACGGACACCTCCGGACCGGGGGTGGCACCCGCTGTCACGACGTCGACCACGGTTGTTGCAGCGACCACGATCGTGCCCGAGGTGGCCACGACCACGGTCACCCCCGGTGAGGCCCGCGAGCGGTTCGTGGTCGAGGTCGCCGACTCGGACGCTGCCCTCGGTGGTCTCAGTGAGGCTGACCTGGGCTGTGTCGCCGACAGGTTGCTCCTCAGCCTCGAACCCGAGGCGGTCGTCGTGCTGTCGGCGCTCGGGCCGGCGCCGGACCAGGCGGCGCTGACGGTCGCTGCCCTGGAGGCATGTGACCTGATCCTGACCCTCGCCGGAACGGGCATGGTCGAGGCCCTGGCCGAGGACCCCGAGATGCCGCCCGTGGACATGGAGTGCCTGCTCGAGGGGGTCACCTCCGCCGATCTGGTGCCGGTGCTCGAAGCGCAGTTCGGTGATCCGGCCGGTCTCGAACTGGGTGACGCGTCGATCACCGGGCTGCTGGCCGACACCCCGCTTATGGGCAACCTCATGAGGTGTCGGCTGGAGGCCATGATCCGGGCAGACGGGGGCGCCCTACCGCCTTTCTGCTTCGGCCTCGTGGACCAGCTGGCCTCGATTATGACTGCGGTCATGGACGTGGAGCCGGGTCGCGGAGACCTGGCCGACATGTCGCTGCTTGCCGACCTGCTGGCGATGTCCGACGACATCTTCGCCTGGCTGGCCGACGAGGTCCCAGAGGAGCACCGTGCCGACGCCGTCCTGGTGGGTGACGCCACCCGCCGAATGGCTGAGATCATGGTCGAGTCCCTGACGGGCATCGACGAGACCTCCACCTCCGACGACATCCTGTCGGCCCTCTTCGCCGCCTCCGCGCGGATGGAGGCCGAGATGGGCGCTGACGGGGCCGCCGTGGATGCCGCCGTCTCCCGCATGGAGCTCTACATCCTGTCCACCTGTGGCGAGTCCACCACAGGCCTCTTCGAGTTGTTGGGCGGCGTCACCGGACCGCCTGCACAGGCCTGAGTCGCGGGGCGGAGATCGCAGATGGTCGGGTGACCACCCGTTCGCAGAGGCCGGGCCTCGGGCAGCAGCTGGCGCCGATGATCGCCGGAATCCTGGTGTTGGCATCATGCGGGGGCGCGCCGGCGACGGTCGTGGGGGACGCCGACGGTGTGTCCACCGACCCGGTCGTGACGATCCCCGCAACTGTGGTGCCCACGTCCTCGGCTGCGCTCTCCACCACGATGGGGGTGCCCACCACTACCGAAGCCGGGTCGTCCGGGGGCCCGTCTGTGGCAACGGAGGGCTTCTGCGTAGACCTCGCCGCCGAATCGGGTCGCCTGACCGTGCAGGTCGAACGGCTCGTCAGGGCCGGCGACGGTAAAGAGGCACGGAACCTTCACGCCCTGCTGTCGGCGTCGGGCGACCTGCTGGCATGGGCGGTCGAGGCGGCCCCGGCCGACATGGCACCCGACGTGGGTCTGCTGGACCGCGTCTACTCCGACCTGGGAAGCGTCCTCGACGGGTTGGACCCTGAGACGGTGACGCTCGACCGGCTGCGTGGCGAGTTGTTCATGGCGTTGTTCGAGTCACCTGTCGCCGACGGCGAGGCGCTGGACCTGGCCGCCCGGAACCTGTCGGCCTTCGTAGACCGGTCCTGTGGGCCCGGGTACCCGCTCATGGAAGCGCTGGCCGACCTGTTCGCCGCCGATCGCGGTCCGGATGTCGACGAGGCGGTGTTCGAGTTCCCCGACCGTTGAACCGTGCCGCTGAGCCGCGTTATCCGGGACGTGCGCCGATGCCCCCACCGGTAGCCTGCTGGCCGTGAACATTGCACTGGTCGGAGCGACCGGACAGGTCGGCGGGGTCATGCGGACCCTCCTCGCCGAGCGCGGCGTTCCGGTGGGCGACCTCCGCTTCTTCGCCTCCGCCCGCTCGGCGGGTACCACCATCACCTGGGGTGGTCGGGGGATAGTCGTGGAGGACGCCGCCGAGGCCGACTGGTCCGGCATCCAGTTGGCGCTGGTCAGTGCCGGGAAGACAGCGTCGCTGGAGTACGCCCCCGCCATGACCGCTGCCGGGGTCACGGTCATCGACAACTCGTCGGGGTGGCGAATGGACCCGGATGTGCCCCTGGTCGTGCCCGAGGTCAATGCCCACGCGCTCGACGACATCCCCAAGGGCATCGTCGCCAACCCCAACTGCACCACGATGGCCGCCATGCCCGTCCTGGCGCCGTTGCACGCCGAGGCCGGTCTGAGGGCTCTGGTGGTCAGCACCTACCAGGCGGTTTCGGGAGCCGGACTCTCCGGGGTCGAGGAGCTGAGGGAACAGGTGGCGGCAGTAATCGACGACGCTGCCGGGCTGACCCATGACG
>DQOF01000187.1 GCA_015658775.1 Acidimicrobiia bacterium
CAGGCCCGGCAGAGTGGCCGACACGGCCCTGGATCCACTTACCCGTCAGGCGGCCCATCCAGCGGCCGTTCCGCTGTCCTCGGATTCTCCGGCGCCGACCCCGCCTGCAACCAGGACGACCCACCCGGGCCGACACACGTTCGCCGACTTCGTGATCGGGACCTCCAATCGTTTCGCCCACGCCGCAGCGCAGGCCGTGGCCGAGACGCCGGGTCGCTCGTACAACCCGCTGTTCATCTACGGCGACGCCGGGCTCGGCAAGACCCATCTGCTCCAGGCCGTGGCCACCTACGTGAACAACCACTACCCGAACCATCAGGTGCGCTACGTGTCGAGTGAGACCTTCATGAACAAGTTCGTCGAGGCCATCCGCAACAAGACGCTGCCGGAGTTCAAACAGCACTACCGGGAGATCGACGTACTACTGGTCGACGACATCCAGTTCATGGAGGGCAAGGAGGGACTCCAGGAGGAGTTCTTCCACACCTTCAACTCCATCCAGCAGGCCGCCGGCCAGATCGTCCTCACCAGCGACCGCTCACCCGATTCCATCTCCACGCTCGAAGACCGACTCCGAAGTCGGTTCAAGATGGGCCTCGTCACCCACATCCAACCCCCCGACATCGAGACACGGCTCGCCATCCTCCACAAGAAGGCCGATGTGGAACCCGGCGGAGTCCGCGTGCCCGACGACGTTCTGTTGTTCATCGCCGAGAACTTCAGCGAGAACATCCGGGAGTTGGAGGGGGCCCTGACCAGGGTCACGGCCTACTCGAACCTGAACGGTGAGGCCTGTACCAGGGACATGGCCCTCACCGTGCTCAATGACCTGATCAGCAACAGCCTTCCGCTGCCCATCACCCCCGCCCTGATCCTGTCCAAGACCATAGACATGTACAACTTCAGCCATGAGGAACTCATCGGTGCCAGTCGACGCCGCCCCCTGGTC
Source organism: Acidimicrobiia bacterium (assembly GCA_015658775.1). GTDB lineage: Bacteria > Actinomycetota > Acidimicrobiia > Acidimicrobiales > MedAcidi-G1 > UBA3125. Next base: position 950 of record DQOF01000187.1, read on the forward strand.
ACCGCCCGACAGGTGGCCATGTACACCTTCCGGGAGTTGACCGATCTCAGCTATCCGGCCATCGCACGTGAATTCGGCGGCCGTGACCACACCACGGTGATTCACGCCGTCGACAAGATCAGGAACCTGATGTCGGAACGACGGGAGATCTACGACCAGGTGACCACCCTCATCGCGGCCATCAAGACCCCGGATTGAGTCGTCGGACATGTGTGGACCACACAGGGGATTTCCTGTGGACCGGAGCCCCGCCGTCCACAACCCGGGTGGATCGCGCGTACTCCCTGTGAATGGCGGTGGACGCCCTGTGGACCACCATTGTCACCCCCACCAGCCAAACTGGGCGATAATCCACAATCCACAACACCTATTGCTCCAACTACCTGATCAGAGTCTCATCGAGACAGAGGTAACTGTCCTGTGAAGTTCCGTTGTGAACGTGATGTACTGGATCGAGCGTTCTCGATCACAAGCAGAGCTGTAAGCAGCCGTGGCGGAGTCCAGCCGGTGCTCTCGGGTCTGCACCTCGAGTTGACTGGCAACCGGTTGTCGGTGGTCGGAAGCGATCTGGATCTCACCATCCGGGTGGATGCCGCAGTCGGTGGACACGAGGATGGCGCTGCAGTCCTGCCGGCGAAGCTCGTAACCGACATAGTGCGCGCCCTCGACAGTGGCCAGGTCGAGATCGCTGTCGATGAAGAAGGGGCCCGCATCACTTCGGGACGGTCGGATTTCAGCCTTCGGGTCATGGCAGCCGACGAGTTCCCCAGGTTTGAGGCACCCGGCGGTGAGGCGGTCACCCTGGACGCCGAGAACGTGGCGACGGCACTCGAACAGGTGGTCAAGGCCGCCAGTGGCGATGATTCACGACCGATTCTGACTGGCGTACTCCTGGCGGCCGAGGACGACGGGCTGAGGTTTGTGGCCACCGACTCGTACCGCTTGGCGGTCAGGGACCTTCCGGGCACAGCCATCCTGGGTCGCGACCAGACCGTGCTCGTGCCATCACGCGCACTCGAGGTCACGGGTCGGCTGCTCGGAGATGCCGACGAGTTGACGATTCGCCTCGACGAGCGAGAGGCGTCGTTCGAGGTGGGTGACGTGACCATCGTCACGCGCCTAATCGAGGGCGAGTTCCCCAACTACAGGGGACTGATCCCGACCGACCACCCGAATGCCCTGGTCGTGGACCGCACTGCCCTGATCGACGCCGTACGACGCGTCGGGCTTCTGGCCAAGGACGCCACCCCGGTGCGCCTGGCGATGACAGGCGACGGCCTGGAGCTGATCGCGATCACCCAGGACGTCGGACAGGCCCACGAGACCGTCGATGCGACGTACGAGGGCAGCGACCTGACGGTCGCGTTCAACCCCGGGTACCTGCTCGACGGGCTCGAGGTGAGTCCCGGTGACGAGGTTCGGCTGGAGACCATCGATTCGCTGAAGCCTGCCGTGATCCGGAGTGTCGGCGACGATGGGTTCCTCTACCTGCTGATGCCAGTCCGCGTCTCCTGACCCGGACCAGGCGGGCTGGCACCAATGCTGGTTCAGCGGTTGTGGCTGACGGACTTCCGCAACCACAGGTCGACGACGCTCGATTTGTCCAGGGGCGTCACAGCCGTGATCGGAGACAACGGCCAGGGCAAGACGAACCTGCTGGAGGCGATCGCCTGGATGTCCCGGGGTACGTCGTTCCGGGGTGCTCCGGTCGAGGCGCTCGTGAGGGATGGCGTGGCCGCGGCCGTGATCCGGCTCGAGGTCGAAAAGCAGGGACGTACGACGCTGCTCGAGGCGGAGTTAGTGGTGGGCGGACAGATCCGATTGCAGGTGAACGGCAATCGGATCCGGCGACAGCGCGACCTTCTGG
>DQOF01000158.1 GCA_015658775.1 Acidimicrobiia bacterium
GCGGGCGACGCCCTCCCCGCCCGTGACCTGCGGCCGGGCACCGGATCGGCTGTCCTGGACACCTCCGTGGGGCGACTCGGCGTGACGATCTCGTGGGAGGTCTTCTTCGACCATCGGAGCCGCGACCCGGTCCTGAACGGCGCCCAGCTGATGCTGAATCCCACCAACGGTGCCAGTTACTGGCTCACGCAGGTCCAGACCCAGCAGATCGCCTCGAGCCGCCTCCGTGCTATCGAGACCGGCCGTTGGGTGGTCCAGGCCGCACCGACCGGCTTCAGCGCCGTCATCGACCCGGACGGCCGGCTGTTGGCCCGCACCGGGGTCGGCGAACAGGCTGTGCTGCAGTACACGGTCGGGCTGCGCGAGGGGCTGACCTGGGCGACAAGGCTCGGACCGGTCCCGATGCTCGTGTTCGCCGGCCTGCTCGTCCTGGCGGGCCACGCCCTCGTCCTCTGGCAGACTCCCGACGGGGGTCGAATCCATCGGAGGGGTCATCGGAGGGGTAGGAATGCCACGAGTTAGGGCCAACGGCATCGACATCCAGGTGGAGACCACCGGAGATCCAGGCGATCCGGCGGTGCTGTTGATTATGGGCCTCGGCTTCCAGTTGATCCACTGGCCAGACGGCCTTGTCGGGCAACTGGCCGCTGGCGGCTGCCACGTCATCCGCTTCGACAACCGCGACGTCGGGTTGTCCACCTGGTTCGACGAAGAGCCCGAGCCGAACATGGCGACCGTCTGGCTGCGCTCTCAGTTGGGCATCCGACCGAAGGTGGCCTACACGCTGTCCGACATGGCCGATGACGCCACCGGGGTGCTCGACGCGCTCGGCATAGAGTCGGCCCACGTCGTGGGCGTCTCGATGGGGGGAATGATCGCACAGCGCCTCGCCATCGGGCACCCGGACCGGGTCCTGTCCCTGTGCTCGGTCATGTCCAGCCCACGGCATCCCAGCGGGTCCTTCCGGCTGACGATGAGCCTGATGAGGATGGACCAGAACCAGGACACCATGGAGGGGCGGATCAGGTTCGGGATGGACACGTTCCGCCTGATAAGCGGGAGCGGCTTTCCCTTCGACGAGGAGCATCTCAACCAGGTGGCGACCGACGCCGCCGAAAGGGCATGGCATCCCGAGGGCACGAACCGCCAGCTTGCGGCGATCATGGCCGACGGCGACCGTGGACCCGCCCTGGCCGGCCTGAACGTGCCCTGCACGGTGATCCACGGAACCGACGACCGCCTGATCCTCCCGAAGTGTGGCCAGAGGACCGCCGACGCCATACCGGGTGCCGAGCTGGTCATGATCGAGGGCATGGGCCACGAGTGGCCGGAAGGAGCCTGGCCTGGGCTGCTCGACGCCATCTCGGGCCTGATGGAGCGTGCCGGTGCCTGAGCGGTGGGTGGGCGTCTACTCGGTTCCAGGCTCCACGCCCCTGCGACGGCCGACCATTCCCCAGACCCGGTGGGGGGTCTGCACCGTGTCACCCGGAAAGCGATCGCCCAGCATTTCGGAGAGGTCCCTGTCGAACGCATCTGCCGCCTCTGCCGACAGGTTCACGATCCCGGCACTGGCGCCTATCCGACGACGCCATGCCGTGGTTCCATATTCCACGTCGACATCGAAGCGGAACGTCGCGAGCACCTCGAATCCTGCGTCGCCCAGGAGCGGTCGGAGCGACGGCTCGTAGTCCCTGACACCCCCGAGGTCCCAGGCCGGGTTGTGGGCCTCGATGAGCGCCTCGGTCACCCCGGGAACTGTGTCGGGAAGGGGCAACCAATCAAAACCGCACACGGCGAACCTGCCGTCCGGAGCGAGCAGGCGCCCGACCTCGGAGATGGCCTCGTCCTGGTCGAACCAGTGCCAACTCTGTCCGGCAACGACAGAGTCAAAGGACCCGTCCGCCAGGCCCGTGGACTCGGCGGGGGCCTCCACCCAGTCGACATCCACCTCGTCGGCGTCGGCCATTTCGATGGCGGCCTCCAGCATCCTGGCATCGACGTCCAGCCCTACGACGGAACAACCCCGGGCAGCCATCTGGCGGGCGATCGTGCCCGTGCCGCACCCCAGGTCAAGGACACGCTGGCCCGCTGCGCCGATGCCATGTTCAACCAGGCGGTCTATCGTCTCTGGCGGGAAGCACTTGCGGTAGCGGGCGTAGTCGTCGGCTGCGCTCCCGAATGCGTCGCCGGGCACTCCGGGCACCTTCAGGCCTCCAGGATGATCGTCACAGGACCGTCGTTGACCAGGTCCACGGCCATGTGCGCCCGGAAGTGACCTGTGGCCACGCCGATCCCCCGGTCCCGGAGGCCAGATACCACCCGTTCCACGAGCGGTTCAGCATGTTCCGGACGGGCTGCTGCCAGCCAGGTGGGCCTCCGGCCCCTGCTGGCGTCGCCGTAGAGCGTGAACTGGCTGACCACCAGGACCTCGCCGTCGGTGTCGACGACCGAGAGGTTCATGACACCCTCATCGTCGTCCATGACCCGCAGGCCGGCCAACCTGTCGGCCAGCCGGTCGGCCTCGGCATCACCGTCGGTGTGGGTCACGCCGACGAACACGCACAGCCCGCTGCCGATGGCGCCCACGACCTCACCGTCGACGGCCACCGATGCCCGCTCCACCCGTTGCACCAACGCTCGCACGGTGCCGACCATACCGGCGCCCCGGCGGCCGGCCGGAGACTGAAGCAGGACACGCGGTAAGGGCACGCGGTGAGCACCCGACAGGGGCGCGGTTACCGGGTGGTAATCGCCCCGAGCGCGGCCAGACTTGTCGGATGTCCGATCCCGAGCCCGTTACAGGCACACCCGACGGTCCCGACGACGGACCACTCCGGATCGCGTATCTCGCATACCGCGGCAAGCCGCACTGCGGCGGCCAGGGCGTCTACACGAGGCACCTAACGAAGGCGCTGGTCGACCTCGGCCACCACGTCGAGGTGTTCGCCGGCCAGCCCTACCCGATACTGGACGAGCGGGTTCCGCTGGTGAAGCTCCCCAGCCTCGACCTCTACAACGACCACTTCCCCATGCGAAAGGCACGCATCTGGGAACTCAAGACCCTCTGGGACGTCGCCGAGGTCATGTCGTTCAACACCGGCAACTTCTCCGAGCCGATGGCATTCAGCATGCGTGCGTGGGACCATCTCCGCAGGCGCCGCGACGACTTCGACCTGGTCCACGACAACCAGTGCCTGGGCTGGGGCCTCCTGCTGCTGCAGAACCGGGAGCACTTCCCCGTGCTGGCTACCATCCACCACCCGATCACGGTGGACCGGCGCCTCGAGATCGAACACTCACGCACCTTCGTGGAGAAGCTCGGCAAGCGGCGCTGGTACGCCTTCACCAGGATGCAGACCCGCGTCGCCAGTCGGATGCACCGCGTCATGACCGTGTCGGAGTCGTCCCGGGGCGACATCGCCACCGACCACAGGGTGGATCCCGACCGTCTCCACGTGGTCCCCGTGGGAGTCGACCCCGACCTGTTCAGGCCTGTCGACGGGGTCCGACGGGTACCGGGCCGAATCGTCACGACTGCCAGTGCCGACGTGGCCATGAAGGGGCTCAGGTACCTGCTCGAGGCCGTGGCCAAGCTCCGCACCGAGCGCGACGTCGAGCTGGTGATTATCGGAAGGCCGAGGGAGAACAGCAGCTCCACCGACACGTTCGAGCGCCTGGACCTCATGGACTGCGTCACCTATGTGCACGGGGTCCCCGACGAGCGCATAGTCGAGCTCTACAACGAGGCCGAGCTGGCTGTCGTGCCCTCCCTCTACGAGGGGTTCTCGCTGCCAGCCATCGAGGCCATGGCATGTGGCGTACCGCTCGTCACCACAACCGGCGGAGCCCTCCCCGAGGTCACGGGCCGCCACGGCGAGACCTGCTTCCAGGTGCCTCCCGGCGACAGTGAGGCGCTGGCCTCCATGATCCGGTCCGTGCTCGACGACCCCGACGCCCGCGACCGGGTCGGTGCCGGGGGCAGACAGCGCGTCATCGACAACTGGAGCTGGCGCCACACCGCCGTCCGCACCGTCGAGCAGTACCGGGCCCTCCTCGCCGAGCGGCACTACGGGCGCCGGTAGGACCATGCTCACCATCGACTACGACAGGCTCGGGCTGGCCGCCGGCGACCGACTGCTCGACCTCGGATGCGGTTTCGGCCGCCATGCCTACGAGGCGCTGAGGCGGGGTGCCGACGTCGTGGCCTGCGACCTGGGCCTCGACGAGCTCCGCGGGGTGCGGAACGTCGTGGCAGCCATGTACGAGGCCGGCGAGATCTCCGACGACGTGCAGGTGGGTGCCGCCAACGGAGATGCCACCCGGCTGCCGTTCGACGACTGCTCCTTCGACCACGTGATCGCGTCCGAGGTGCTCGAACACATCGACGACGACGAGGCGGCCCTGGCAGAGCTGACCCGGGTGTTGCGGCCCGGGGGCATGCTGGCCGTGACCATCCCGGCCCGACTGCCCGAACGGATCTGCTGGGCACTCTCCGAGGACTACCACGCGCCCAACACCGTCGGAGGCCATGTCCGCATCTACCGCCGGGCCGAAGTCCACGACAAGCTGGTCGCGGCGGGCCTCGCGCCGGTGGGCTCTCATCGCGTGCATGCGCTGCACAGCCCCTACTGGTGGCTTCGCTGCGCTGTCGGGCCGAACCGGCCGATAGAGGACAACCGACTGGTCGCCCTCTACCATCGCCTGCTCGCCTGGGACATCGTCAAGGCTCCCA
>DQOF01000133.1 GCA_015658775.1 Acidimicrobiia bacterium
GCCTGCGATGCCGAGCAGTTGGCGGAATGGAACAGGGGCAACACCCCACTGCGACCAGTCGAGTCCCCGGTCGACAGGGACTGACACCGGCCGTCAGCCGTCGGCCAGGCGCTCGGCCAGTTCCTGCAGGCCCGCCACCAGGCTGCCCTTGACCAGTACGGCGTCGCCGTCACCGAGCCCCATGCCTCCGATCAGGGCAAGTGCCTCGTCGACTCCGGTGAGGGCCTCCGCGCCGTACAGGTCGGTCCCGATGGCCACCACCTCGATCCCGGTATCCGACGCCAGGGCCGCGATCCGACGGTGTGCGACCGCCTCGTCGGCCGCCAGCTCGGCCATCAGACCCAGGGCCGCCAGCCTCCGGCCACCACCCGGCAGGGCGGCCAGGGCGGCCAGCCCGGCCTCCATGGAGGCGGGGTTGGCGTTGTATGCGTCGTTCAGGACGACGAGTCCCGACGGTGCCGTCGACAGGCCCATGCGGCCCGGCGACAGGCGGGCTTCGCCCAGGCCCACCGCCACATCCTCGAGGGAGACGTCCAGCACCAGGCCCACTGCTGCGGCAGCCAGGGCGTTGTCGACCATGTGGGCGCCCCTGGCGGAGAGGCGCACATCGGTCCTCCCCCACGGCGACTCGAGCCGGAACGAAGGACACAACCCGTCGTCGAGCACGACCGCCCGTGCACGCACCTCGCCGGCCTTCCCGAATGTCAACAGCCTCGACCGCGTCCGGCCGGCCTGGGCCATGACCTCGGGGAGATCGGCGTTCAGGACGGCGCAGCCGTGTGCCGGCAGCCGATCCAGCAACTCGCCCTTGGTGCGGGCAACGACATCCACCGGCCCGAGGACACCGGTGTGGGCGGCTGCCACCGTGGTGACCACCCCGATGTCGGGCAGGACCACCTCGCAGAGCGCCGCTATGTCTCCCTCGTGCCGGGCACCCAACTCGACCACGACGGTGGATGCGCCGTCCGGCGCGTTCACGAGCGTGAGCGGCACCCCGATCTCGTTGTTGAACGACTGGGGGCTGGCATGGACAGGCCCGGAACGCGCCACGACGGCGGCGGTCATGTCCTTGACCGAGGTCTTGCCGACCGATCCGGTGATTCCCACCACGGTCCCATTCAGTGAGCGGCGGGCGGCAGCACCGAGATCAGCGAGGGCCGTGCCGGTGTCGGCCACGCGTACCGCCGTTCCCGGCCCCGGCGACGACGCCGTCAGGTGGGCACCCGCTCCAGCCCTGACAGCCGCCTCTATGAAGTCGTGTCCGTCGCGGTCGGCCACGAGTGGCACGAAGAGGCAGCTCGGGGTGACAGACCTGGAATCCTGCGTGACCCCGTCGAGCCGCACGTCGTCGCCGAGCAACTCGCCACCCACGGCAGCCGCCACCTCCGATGCCAGGAACCTCACGACCCGAGTCTCACAGCCCACGGCCGCCGCGCGGTGCCACCCGTCCCCGACCACCCCCCGGCCGGTGCCCGGAGGGTGCCCCCGGGAGAACGCAGACGGACCCTACGATGCGCCCGTGCAGGACATGAGGGAGGATGTGGAGGAGTCGGAGACCAGACGCCTCCTAGTCGTGCTCTTCGGCGGCCGCAGCGCCGAGCACGAGGTGTCGTGCGTGTCGGCCCGCCATGTGCTCGAAGCCGTCGACTCCGATCGTTACGAGGTCCTGCCTGTCGGCATCGATAGGGACGGCAGGTGGTCGTTGGCCCTGACAGCCGCCGAGGCCCTTGCCGCAGGGGACCTGCCGGAGCGGCTTGACCCCTCCGGAACCGCATGGGACCCCCTACCGGGCCTCGCCGGCCTCGCCGCCGACGGACCCCTGGTCGTGTTCCCGCTCCTTCACGGCCCGCTGGGCGAGGACGGCACGGTGCAGGGCCTCCTGGAGTTGGCCGACGTCCCCTATGTGGGTGCCGGGGTGCTGGGTTCGGCGCTGGCCATGGACAAGTTGGCAACCAAGGAGATCCTGGCCGGGCACGGTATTCCACAGGTCAGCCACCGCGGCGTCCACGTCGACGACCTCGGTGCTCCGGGCAGCGACGCCCGGGCCGCCCTTCTGGACGGCATGCTGGCCGACCTGGGACCCTCCGTGTTCGTGAAGCCCGCGAACATGGGGTCCTCGATCGGCGTGTCCAGGGCCACCGACACCGCCACCCTCGAGGAGGCACTAAGGGTCGCTGCGGGCTACGACGAGTGGTTGGTGGTAGAGGAGGCCATCTCGGGCCGCGAGATCGAGTTGGCGGTGCTGGGTGACATGGTCCCCCAGGTCTCGGGCCCGGGCGAGATCCGTCCCGGCGGAGACTTCTACGACTACGCCGACAAGTACGAGGACGGTGCCGCCCAGCTGATCCTGGATCCCGACCTGGACCCCGAAACGGTCGTCACGTTCCAGGAACTGGCTGCCAGGGCATTCATGGCCGTGCGCTGCTCAGGGATGGCCAGAGTCGACTTCTTCCTGCCCGATGACGGCCGCGGGCCCCTGGTCAACGAGGTCAACACCATTCCCGGCTTCACCCCGATCTCCATGTATCCACGGCTCTGGCAGCAGGCCGGCCTCACCTATCCGGCACTCATCGACCGTCTGGTCGACCTGGCCGTCGGGCGGCACGCCCGACGACGCCACAACACGGGCAGGTCGGGCAGGTAGACCGGGTCAGTCGCGGGGGTCGAGCGACGACCTCAGGAAGCCCAGCAGTTCGCGGCGTCGCTGGACCACGGTCCGAAGGGTCGGCTCGATCCCCGCAGCCCTCAGCACCTCGATCTCGGTTCCCACGCCGACAACAGTCGAGTAGGCGCTGAGCAGCAGCAGCTGTGCGTCGGTTCTGCGCATCCGGCCGACGGCCATCTCCCCCTCGATCCAGATCCTTGCCCTCGCCATGAGCGGATCCAGGTTGGCCCGCATCCGCTGGGCACCCGGCGAGTTGGGGCGGCTCACCTCGCGGAGCAGGCCCAGGAGCACAGGTTGGTCCAGCGCCAACCTGAACACCCGCCGGACCAGCGCCTCGACCCTGTCCCAGTCGCGGGCCTCGCCCGCCAGCACCTCCTCCATGGCCCTCGTGAGGTCGCCCGCGCACCGGTCCACGACTGCGTTCAGGAGCCCCCGCTTGGTAACGAAGTGGTAGAGGATCGTCTGCTTGCGCAGGCCCAGGCCCACGGCAATGTCGTCGAGGGAGGTGCCGTCGAAGCCCGCCGTGCCGAACGAGGCCAGCGCTGCGTCCAGGATCCGGTTCTTCGTGTCGCTCCGATCGGCCACGCCACCACGGTAGTCGCATTCTCTACCAAGTGGTAAAGATCCTGACCATCTGGTAGACAAGGTGTCGTGATCGCCGATTCACTGGCCGGACGCCGCATCGCAGTCACAGGGAGCACCGGATTCCTCGGCACCGCCCTGGTGGAGCGACTGCTGCGATCGGTCCCCGACTGCGAACTGGTCCTCGTGGTACGACCGGGCCGCCGCGGAGCCCGACGCAGGGTCGACCGGGACATCCTGCGCAACGACGCCTTCGACCGTCTCAGGGACGAGCTCGGCACTGACGGGTTCGCCGAGATGACCGCCCAGCGCGTCACCGCCGTGGCGGGAGACGTGGCAGTCGACGGCCTCGGGCTGGACGACGCCGGTCGTGCCGCAATCGCCGGATGCGACATCTTCATCCACTCGGCGGCAATCGTGAGCTTCGACTCGCCGCTCGACCAGGCGGTCGAGGTGAACCTCCTCGGTCCCGTCCGCGTCGCCTCGGTCCTGACCGAACTCGGCGTGGCACCCCACCTGGTGGCGGTCTCGACCTGCTACGTGGCGGGCAGCCGGCGTGGTGCGGCCCCGGAGGAACCGGTCGACGAGAGCCCCTTCTTCGTCGGCGTCGACTGGAGCAACGAGGTCGACAGCGCCCGACAGATCCGGCGCGACACCGAGACGGCCAGCCGCAGCCCCGAGCGCCTCACCGACTTCCGCGATGAGGCCCATGACGAGTTGGGAGCGGCCGGAGTCCCGGCCCTTGCCTCCAAGACCGAACAGCTGCGCTCCCGCTGGGTCGACGACCGGATGGCCGAAGCGGGACGGGCGAGGGCCACCTCGCTCGGCTTTCCGGACGCCTATGCCTACACCAAGGCCCTCGGCGAGATGGCCCTGGTGGAGACAGCGGGCGAGATTCCGGTCAGCATCGTCCGACCGTCGATCATCGAATCGGCCCTGGCTGAGCCCTCCCCTGGCTGGATCCGCGGGTTCCGAATGGCCGAGCCGGTCATCATCTCCTACGCCCGGGGCCTCCTCAAGGAGTTCCCCGGAGTGCCCGAGGGCACCATCGACATCATCCCGGTGGACTTCGTGGTCGCTGCGATCTGCGCCGTCGCCGCCCGGGGGCCGGTGGACGGGCCCGACATCGTCCAGGTCGCCTCCGGCAGCGTCAACCCGCTGCGGTACGGACACCTCGTCGACATGGTGAGGGCCTGGTTCACGGACCACCCCATCTACGACGACCGGGGGCAGCCGATCTCGGTGCCCGAGTGGTCCTTTCCCGGACGTGGACGGGTGAAGCGCCAGTTGGAGCGGACCGGCACGGTGCTCGAGAAGGCACAGAAGGTGATCGACGCACTGCCGGTACGCGGCAGCCGTGCCGAGTTGGCCGTCAGGCTGGAAGAGCAACGCGGCCTGATCGAACGGGCGATGGGCTACGTGGACCTCTACGGCGCATACGCGGAATGCGAGGCCGTCTACCTGCTCGACCGCCTGCTCGCCCTCTGGGAAAGCCTCGACCCCGACGACAGGGAGGCGTTCTGCTTCGACCCGCGGGTTCTCGACTGGGACCACTACGCGCCGGAGATCCACCTTCCCTCGGTGGTCCGCGCCGGACGGGTCCCGATGCGACCACCCGCCCGGGGAGCCGAGTCCAGGTCCACCCGGCTACGCAGGCAGGTGCTCTCCCCCGACAGGCAGATGGCCGTGTTCGACCTCGAGAACACCCTCATAGCGTCCAACGTGGTAGCCACCTACGCATGGCTCGGCAGCCGGCGCCTCTCCGGCCGGGACCGGCTGCGGCTCGTGCTGAAGACCGTGATGGAGGGACCGACCCTGCTGGCCCTCGACCGCCGGGACCGCAGCGACTTCCTGCGGCACTTCTACCGTCGCTACGAGGGTGCACCCGTCGACGTGATCTCCGAGGACGCCGCCGAGCACTTCAGCGACCTGATACTGGCCAGGTCCTTCCCGGCCGGAATCCGGAGGGTCCGCGAACACCGGGACCTGGGCCACCGCACCCTGCTCATAACGGGTGCCCTCGACTTCGTGGTCGAACCCCTCCGTCCCCTCTTTGACGACATAGTGTCCTCGGTGCTGGGCACGGACGGCTCCACCTACGACGGCCGCATGCGTACCGCACCTCCCACCGGCGAGGCCCGCTACCAGGCGCTGGTCGACTACGCCGACCTCCACGGGCTGGACCTGAGGGAATCGGTCGCATACGCCGACTCGGCCAGCGACCTGCCGATGCTGGAAGCGGTCGGCTTCCCCGTGGCGGTCAACCCCGAGACCAGGCTGGCGAGCATCGCCAACAAGAGGGGCTGGTTGGTCGAGGACTTCGCCAAGTCGCCGGGAATGACCAGCCGCCTCCTACCGCTCGCCCCGGCCGGCAGGAGCGCCTGATGAACCGGTTCGCAGCACGCCTGACCACGGACCACGCGGCATGAAGGCACTCCAGTTCTCACGGAACATCCCGCGCTATGCCGCTGCCAGGGTGGCCGCCGGTTTCACACCGGGCGGAGGCGCGTCGGTCGGCCCGCTGCGCCTGGCAGACCTCGACCCGCCCACCCCGCCGGGCCCCGACTGGGTCCGCGTGCGGCCGCGCCTTTCCGGAATATGCGGGTCCGACCTGGCGACCGTCGACGGCAGGTCCGCCCGCTACTTCGAGCCACTTGTCTCGTTCCCGTTCGTCCCGGGCCACGAGGTGGTCGGCGACCTCGACGACGGCACCCGCGTGGTGCTGGAACCGGTGCTCGGCTGCGTCAGCCGCAACATCGCCCCCACGTGTACGCCGTGTTCCGACGGCATGCTCGGCAACTGCGAGCACGTCTCCTTCGGCGACCTGGAGCCCGGCATCCAGACCGGTTCCTGCCACGACACCGGCGGCGGCTGGGCAACGGCCTTCTGTGCGCATCCCAGCCAACTCCACACGGTTCCCGACGACCTCTCCGACGAGGCGGCGGTCATCGTCGAACCGGCGGCATGCGGCCTGCACGCCGCGCTGCTGGCCGGGGTTCCGGACGACGGCACTGTCGTCGTGCTCGGCGCCGGCACCCTCGGCCTCCTCACCCTGGCCTCCCTACGTGCCCACACCGCCCCGAGGACCATCATCGCCACAGCGCGCTATCCGGACCAGCGCCGCCTGGCCGCCGACCTGGGGGCCGACCTGGTCATAGCCCCCGACGAGGTGCGACGAGCCGTGCGACGGGTCACCGGGAGCAGGGCCATAACCCGGGGCGGCGGCCACGACGGTTCCGTGCACAGCCTCAGCGGCGGCGCCGACGTGGTGGTCGACTGCGTCGGCTCCTCTTCCAGCCTCACCGACGCCATGGCCGTCACCCGTCCCAGGGGCCGCATAGTCCTCGTCGGCATGCCCGCCTCGGTCAACCTGGAGCTCACCCCCCTCTGGCACCGCGAACTCGAGCTCGTAGGCGCCTACACCTACGGCACCGAGACCCTCGCCGACGGCACCACCGCGAGGACCTTCGACCTGGCGTTCGACCTCGTGCGCCGCTACGACCTGGGCCGACTCGTGTCCGCCACCTACCCCCTGCGCCGCTATCGGGACGCAATCCAGCACGCCGCCGCAGCCGGCAGGCGCGGCGCAGTCAAGGTCGCCTTCGACCTGCGGGACGACAGGGAGCGTGAAAGGCTGTGAGAGACACGTGAGCAACGGCAGACACCTCGCCCCGCGCCCTGGATTCGTCCTGGACGTCGACAGGAACAGCCCGCCCATCGTGTTCCACCACGGCGAGGGCTTCAGGCTGGAGAAGCTGCCGGCGGGCCGCTCCAGGGTCATCTACCCGGCAGAACCACTCGAGGGCCTCCCCGACCCCGACGGCGCCATCCGTGACGCCCTCCTGAACCCGATCGGCGACTCAGCGCCGCTACCGGCCCTCCTACGGCCCGACATGAAGCTCACCATCGCCTTCGACGACATCTCCCTTCCGCTCCCCCCGATGCGCCGACCCGACATCCGGCAGCGGGTAATCGAGACGGTCCTGGACATGGCAGCCGAGGCCGGCGTCGACGACGTCCACCTGATCGCCGCCCTCGCCGTCCACCGGCGGATGACCGAGGACGAGCTCCGCCACGCCGTCGGCGACCGGGTGTACGACGCCTTCGCACCCAGGGGCCTGCTCTACAACCACGACGCCGAGGACCCCGACGGCATGGTGGTCCTGGGCGAGACACCCCACGGTGAGGCCGTTCAGTTCAACAGGCGGGCAGCCGAGAGCGACCTGGTCGTCTACGTCAACATCAACCTGGTGGCGATGGACGGCGGCCACAAGAGCACGGCCACCGGGCTCACCGGCTACACCAGCCTGCGGCACAACCACAACGTGCACACGATGCTCAACTCCACCTCCTTCATGGACCAGGACGGATCGGCGCTGCACGCCTCCAACTGGCGCATGGGAAAGGTGCTCCGCGATGCCGGTGTCAGGATCTTCCAGGTCGAGACCACGGTCAACAACGACACGTTCGGCAGGGAAGGCCCCCTCTCGATGCTCCAGAAGCGGGAGTGGGAATGGTCCGCCCGGGACCGGGCGTCGTTCCTGGCGATGCAGAACGGCCTGAAGGTCCTTCCCACCCGGGTCAAGCGGGAGATCTTCAGCAAGTGGCGGGCACCCTACGAGCTGACGTCGGTACAGGCCGGCGAGATCGAGGCCGTCCACGAGGTCACCACGGCGAACGTCTACCGCCAGCACCTGGTGCCCGTCGAGGGCCAGACCGACATCCTCACCATGGGGCTTCCCTACATCTGCCCCTACAACGTCAACTCCATCATGAACCCGATCCTCGTCATGTGCCTGGGGCTGGGGTACTTCTTCAACCTCTACCGGGGGCGCCCGCTGGTGCGCAAGGGCGGCGTGGTGATCATCAGCCACCCGACACCCTGGGAGTTCAACCCGGTGCACCATCCCAGCTACATCGACTTCTTCGAACAGGTGCTGGCAGACACGACCGACCCGGCCGAGATCGAGCGGAAGTACGAGAAGCAGTTCGCCGAGGACGAGTGGTACATCCACCTCTACAGAAACTCGTACGCCTACCACGGCGTGCACCCCTTCTACATGTGGTACTGGGGAGCGCACGCCCTGGACCACGTGGCACGCGTGATCGTGGTCGGAGGAAACACGCCGGCGGTCCGAAGGCTCGGATTCCAGCCCGCATCCACCCTCGCCGACGCCCTCGAGATGGCCAGTGACGTCGTCGGCCCACAGCCCACGATCACCCACATCAAGAACCCGCCGCTCCTCATGGCGGACGTGACCTGAGTGTTCCGGGCCGATGAGGAAGCCGCGACGATGAGGGAGGTGCCACGATGGGTGCGCTACCCCTGCGTGTCGCGAAGACCCGGGCCCTGGTGGGCCGCCCGGGGTTCCCATGGCGCTCCGCAGCCGTACCGAACA
>DQOF01000018.1 GCA_015658775.1 Acidimicrobiia bacterium
CGGGTCCGTGTCGTGGTCGGCCCTCCGATCCAGCCACCCGATCCGCGGGCACCCCGCAGTGCACTGCGGGCCTGGACCGCCACCCTCACCGAGAGGCTGCAGGACGCCCAGGACGCAGCCGTCGCAATGCGCTGACAACCGCCCACCGGCCGGGTGGTTGGCTCCCGATCCGTCCGTGGGATGGTGCCGCCATGGAGCGTCACACCCTGGTAGGTCGGGGAGCAGCGGTGTCGGCGGTGGGCCTGCTCTCGTTCGGGCCGAGCATCGTGAAGATGTCGGACCTGGATGAGATGACGTTCATCCTCTGGAGGCTGCTGCTGGCGGCTGTCGTCTACGGCGCCGTGCTGCTGGCGACACGCCGACCGTTCGGACTGGACGAGCTGAGGCGTTCCGTCCCGGGCGGCGTGGTCTTCGCCCTGAACCTGGTGTTCTTCTTCACCGCTATGCGTCGGACCAGCGCCGCCAACGCCGTCGTGATCGGAGCCCTGCAACCCGTGGTGCTGCTGGGCCTGGCCGGCAGGATGTTCGGCGAGCGTCCCCGGCGGGCGCTCTACGGCTGGTCCGCCGTATCCATCTTCGGCGTCGCCCTGGCGATGTACGCGTCGGACGGTGGCGGTGTAGCCACCCGATCGGGCGACCTCCTGGCCTTCATCGGCATGCTGCTCTTCTGCGCCTACTACGTGGTCAGCAAGCGGACCCGTGCCGAGCTGGACTCCGTGACCTACCAACTGGGACTGACCCTGGTGGCCTCGGTGACGATCCTGCCCGTGGCCCTGGTCATGGGGCATGGAATCTCCCCGCCCAGCGGCGGAGACTGGTGGCCGGTGGTGTTCATGGCCGTGCTGCCGGGTTCGGGCCATCTGCTGATCAACTACGCACACGCCCACGTGTCGCTGGCGGTGATGGGCCTCATCAACCTGCTGTTCACGGTGGTTGCGCCGCTGTACGCCTGGTGGCTCGTGGACGAGCGGATAGGGGGGCTCCAGGCGGTTGGAATGGCAGTGGTGGTGGCGGCCCTCGCCGCGGTGGTGACCCGACCGGTCGAGGCGTCAGCCTCCTAGGATCTGCAGCATCCAGGCCGCCACTTCGCCGCGGTCGGTCCCGTTCCCGAGGGTCTGCAACGCCTCTTCCAGCCTCTCGTCTCCGAACCTTGCCGCCCGGCTGCGGTAGAGGTCGTCGGCGAACGGGATGGAGAACTCGGGGTGTCCCTGGATGCCGAGCATGTGGTCGTCCACGCGGAATGCGGCGACAGGGCAGTGCCCGGTTGTGGCGACCAGTCGGCCACGATCCGGCAGGGCCGTGACCTGGTCCATGTGGCTGTAGGCGATGGCGAATCCCCCGCCCAGCGGCGTCGACCACGGGCCGGGTCCGGTGAACTCGGCCCGTCGGACGCCGATCCCCCAACCGTTGTCGGCCTGTCGCACCTCGCCGCCCAGGGCCAGGGCAAGCAGCTGGTGGCCGAAGCACACCCCGACTGTCGGCGACCCGGTCCGGTCCAGCTCGCGCACCACTCCCAGCAGGTCGGTGATCCACGGCTCATCGTCGACCACCGAGGCTCTGGCCCCGGAGATGAGCCAGCCGTCCTGCTCGCCGGGATTCGCCGGGAGGACGCCTCCCGCGACGTCGTAGTCGGTGATGTCGACGTCCGTGTCGACCTTGGCGAACAGGTCGGCGAACAACTTCAGGTAGCCACCGAAGCGGCTCTCCCGGTCCCCACCCACCTCGTCACAGCGCAGCAGGCCCAGACGCACGATCAGGCCTCGCCGACGGGTGGGAGAACAGGTACCGCCGAACGGGGGACGGAGCCCATCTCGATAGGTGGATGAGGCGTGTGCGCGTGCATGCCGGGCCGAGGATAGGGCTGGTGGGCGGGCCTCCGGACACCGGTTCGCATCCCGCCGGGGACCCGGCCAGACTGCGCCGATGCAACGGGGCCTCCTCTACGCCGTGGGCGCGTATGTGCTCTGGGGCGTCTCGCCCGTGTTCTGGAAGGGCCTGGCCTCGGTTCCGGCGGTCGATGCGCTCGGACACCGGGCGTTGTGGACCTTCGTCTTGGTCGTGGTCATCCACCTGGCGCGTCGCTCCTGGCGAGACGTGTGGGATGCCGCGGCGTCGCCGCGGATCGTCGCCCTCGAGGCTGTGGCAGCGCTGCTGATAGGCGTCAACTGGTTGACATGGGTGTGGGCAATGAACGCCGACCGGGTGCTCGAGGGGAGTCTCGGCTACTTCATCAACCCCCTGGTCAGCGTGTTCCTCGGCGTCGTGTTCCTCGGGGAGTCGTTGCGGCGGGCCCAGTGGGTGGCCGTCGGCCTGGCCGCCGCCGGGGTGGTTTGGCTGACCGTCGACGTGGGGACGCTGCCATGGGTGTCGCTGGTGCTCGGCTTCTCCTTCGGGTTCTACGGGCTGCTCAAGAAGAAGATCGACCGACCGCCACTCGACGGGCTGGCCATCGAGGTGTCACTGCTGCTGCTCCCCGCCGTCGCCTTCCTGGCCATCCGGGCCGTCACCGGAGCAGGGGTCATGGGGCCTGCGACGCCCGGTGTGAGCCTGCTGCTGGTCGCCAGCGGGGCGTTCACGGCGGTGCCCCTGCTGCTGTTCGCCGGCGCCACCCGCCGGGTTCCGCTGAGCGTCATTGGCATCGTCCAGTACCTGTCGCCGACACTCAACTTCATGCTCGGCCTGGTCGTGTACGACGAGCCCCTGGACCGGAGGCGCCTGGTCGGCTACATGATCATCTGGTTGGCGGTCGCGGTGTTCGCCACGGACGGCTACATGGCGGTCCGCCGACCCGTTCGCAGGCAGGCCCGTTTGTAGGCAGGAAGGTCGCGGACACTGAGCCGGCCGGGCGACCCGGTCACGGCAGGCGTGTCGCCCAGACTCAGGCCGATGCGGCAGCCAGGACCTCGTCTGCGAAGGCCGGTGCCTCCGTCTCGAGGCGCCGGCGGTTCAGGGAGCGGGCGGCGACCACATCGGCCCCATGCTCCTCGAGGAGGGCCGCAAACTTCTCCGCGGCACCGCCCGGGTTGACGGCATGGGTCATGAACGCCGCCACCCGCTTGTTCCAGAGCTTCGGAATCCGGCGCACCTTGTCGCTGTCTCCGGGCCGGTGGCCGAACAGGATCAGGCCGTCGACCCAGGTGCCGACGAACACCAGGTCGGCGTCGGCCAACTCCTTGAAGTCGATGTTGGTGACCGGGCGTACGGAGACGGTGGCCCCGGCCGCCTCGGCGGCACCGCCGATCAACTCGGCGGCCCGCTGGGTGTTGCCGGTGCGGCTCTGGTGGATGATCACGACGTTCACCGGGCTGGATTCTCCGTCTGGCAGGCGTACGGGTTCGGACTCCCCCATGCCTAGCATCCGGGGTGGCCTGTTCCACGGGTCACGCTCCACGGGTCAGGTCCCACCCCGCCGGTGGGCCGCCTACGTACGTCGCGTACCCGGTCCGGGTCCCGCCCTACACTCCTTGGGATGTCGGCCTGTGACTGCCTATCCGGTGGACCATGCACCCCTCATGCCAGTCGGTCCACGTCAGGTCGGGCCTGACATGGCAGCAGCATCGGGGCTGCTGGCCGGCAGGGTCGCGTGCATCACCGGCGCAGGCTCCGGACTCGGCAGGGCCATCGCGGAGAGGTTCGCCTCGGAGGGGGCGATCGTCGTAGCCCAGGACATCGACGCCGAATCGGCGCAGCAGACGGTCGCATCGCTCGCCGGCGACGGCCACCTTCCGACCGTCGGCGACGTAGCCGACGAGCAGGCGATGCTCGACGTCTTCGCAGCCATCTCCGACCGCTTCGGCCGCATCGACGTCATGGTGAACAACGCCGGTGTCGATCGACTTCCGGGTGACGGCTTCGACATGGTCCTCCGGGGGGAGGGTCCGCAGATCACCCTGATGGCGCACGAGGCGTTCTCCCGCATGTTGGCGATCCACGTGACCGGTACCTTCACCTGCACGAGGGAGGCGGTGAGGCTCATGGGCGACGGCGGCGGGTCGATCATCACCATGTCGAGCATCGCCGGGGTCGCGGGCTGGGGCCCTGTGCACTACTCGGCGGCCAAGGGGGCGATCCTGGGGTTCACCCGTGCGGCAGCCCGCGAGCTCGGGCCTCTGGGCATCCGGGTCAACGCCATCGCTCCGGGGGCGATCGACACCCCGATGACCCGGAGCCTCCCGGAGGGCCTGCTGGCGCCCATGGTCGCCATGACGCCGCTGCGGCGCCTGGGCCGGGCCGACGAGGTCGCCGCCTCGGCACTGTTCCTGGCATCTGACGAGAGCTCCTACATGACAGGCCAGTGCATGTCCCCCAACGGCGGGATAGTCACCACCTGAAGTGGGTCCCGGCCCGCATTGGAAGACCGGGTCAGGAACGGTCCAGGTCGGTGAGGTGGGCCTCTACCTCCTGTGCCGACATGCCCATCTCGGCCATGCCCGCCGCAACCACGGAGCGGTAGCGCGGCGCCGGAGGGCCTGCCGGTGGAGGATCGGAGGAGGCGAGGGTCGCCACCGGTATGCCGTCCATCGGTGGGAGGACAAGCAGCAGGTCGATGACGCCGTCGATGACGCGTACCGGCACTCCGGGCGCCGGCAGCGAATCGGGGATCGTCGTCGTGTCGGTCGGCATGTGGTTCTCCTGGGCCACGATGTCGGCCAGTTGCGAGCGTGTCACGAGCCATGCCCTGCCCACGGGTGGTGGTCGGTCGTCCGTGATCGGCGTGGGCAGGCAGAAGCAGCAGCCGCCCTCCCACCTGGTGGAGTACCCACCGAACATGACCGGGTGGGGAACCTCTACGCGGCGATCGTCCCGGGGTGGGCTGGGATCGGCAGCACCGCGGTGGGCGCCCCATGGCTCATCGTCGTCGCATCCGGTCAGGTAGGCGAGGAAGCGTGCTCTCAGCAGGTTCGACCCGTAGGCCACGTACCACACCTCGTCGACTACACCCGTGGTGAGCCGGCTCACAGGACTGCTGCCGCGGCGGCGGCGCTGGATACGGCGGCGTCTGCCAGCTGGCCTTCGGGCCCGACCCAGTCGCCTGCCACGAACACGCCTGGTCGGTCGGACAGCTCCACCGCCGGGCGGCCCCGTGTTCCGCCCCGCGTCGCAAGGGGCATTCCGTGGGCGACGGTCATGGAATGCAGGTACCGCTCGTCGACACGTGTGGCCCGGTGCACACCTGCGACCGTTGCCAGACGCTCCAGGTCGGAGCGGTTCTCATCGGGCGTGGGCGTCTCGTCGTGGTGGAGGTATCTGGCGACGCAGGCTGTCGCAGCCCCGTCGGGTGCGAGGCGGGCCGGCGGACTGTGTACCGAGAAGTAGAGGGGGACGTCGATGCCGAGCACGAACCGGCGCTCCGGCACCCGGTCCAGGGCCAGGTCCAGCACCGACACCCGGACGGCCGGACCGGCGGCAGCGACCAGAGCCCACCTGCCCCGGTGAGCCGTTCCGCCGTCCCGGGCCCCCCTGCCGCGATGATCACCGATCGGGTGGCGAGGTCGGACCGTGTGGTGCGAACGGTCAACTCCGGACGCGTACCGATGACGGTCGTCGCCGTCTCGTCGAACAGGAACCGGACGCCCAGTTGGCGTGCACGCTCCACCAGGGCGTCGACCAGTTGCTGCCAGCCGCCGTGCAGGTAGAGGACCCCGTCGCCGAGCGCCAGCTTCAACTGCCGTACGGCGGCTCCGGCACTCAGCATCTCGGGACTGTCGGAGTACGTCGCCAGGCGGATCAGTGCCGACACCAGGTTCTTCACCGCCGGTCGGCCCGAGACCGAGTCCAGCCAGGCGCTCACGCTGATCCCGTCCAGCGGTGCCGGGTCGAGCCTCGGAAGTCGTGACAGCAGTCTGGCCACGCCCGCCTTTCCCAGCAGGCCGAGCAGGCTGGTGCGGGTGAGCGAGCCGGGACCGGCAGGCAGCAGGTGGATGCGTTCTGCGTCGAGGGCGCAGGCACCGTCCAGGGCGGGCGGCTCGCCATCGGGATGGATTCCGAGGGCCTGAAGGCCGGCGATGGCCGCACCGCCCGTGTACAGGGCGTGGGGTCCCTGGTTGAACAGGTGTCCGCCCAGTAGTGAGGTGCGGGCCCGCCCGCCTGCTCGGCCGCGGGTGTCCAGTACGACCACCGTCAGTCCGTCATCGGCGAGGCGGTTGGCGGCTACGAGCCCCGCCAGGCCGGCGCCGACAACGACCGTGTCGGGCATGGGATCGGGCATCACGCCATCCATCCCGGTCGGGTCCGCCCTCGTCCGTCACCGATACGCCGATCCTGGGGCACAGGGCATTGTCGCACCGCCGGGACGCCACCCGGTGGCTCAGCCCAGCAGGTCCGTGAGGGCGGTGGTCAGGGCGTCGCCGCCGGTCACCGGGTCGGCGGTGATCTGGCCCAGCCACGTGAGGCTGACATGGCCGTCCATGACCGCACCACCGTCGGTCTCGGGTGGTAGCCGGGCCGGTTCCCCCCACGACATCCTGATGCGGTAGGTGCCCTCGTGTCCGGGCTTGGGCTCCAACTCGGCTGTCGAGATGACACGTGGCGGCGGGAAGCCGACGGTCGTGTGCCGCCAACCCGTGATCGCCTCGACAGGCAGGTTGGGCACGTTGATGTTCAGCACCGACGCGACATCGGGTGGGTCGGCGATCACCGCACCCACGGCGATGCGGGCCACCTCGGCGGCAGATCCCCAGACCTGCCTGTCGAGCACCTCGTCCATGCCCTGGCCCTCGACCCCCCAGTCGTCCACGGCCTGGCTGACGGCCACTCCCGTGACACCGCCGTTGCGGGCGGTCAGGGCAGCGCCCACCGTGCCCGAGTGGTACACCGACCGGCCGACGTTCATGCCCGGGTTGATGCCGGCTACCACGAGGTCGAATGGATCACCGAAGAGGCCGAGACGGCTGTAGAGAACGCAGAGGCCGGGCGGTCCGCTGACGGCCCAGGCCGTGTCGATGCCGTCGATCCTGGCCTCGGCGACCTCCGGTCGCATGAGGTGGACGGCGCCCAGTGACGCGCCGGCGCCGGAGTACTCCTGATCGGGGGCCACGACCGTGATGTCGCCGTGTCCGCGCATCGCCCGTGCAAGCCGGTGGAGCCCGACAGAGTCGATTCCGTCGTCGTTGGTGACCAGGATGCGCACGGCTGGCGACCGTAGTGGGGCCGGGCTCCTGCACCGCTAGCGGCGGCGTCTCAGCCGCCCAGCTGCAGGCTCAGCCTCTCCCATTCGGACATGAGGTCCGCCGCCCGGTCCTTGGCCTGTTCGTGGTTGGCCACGGCGGCGGTGGCGTCCTCGGGATTCCTGTAGAGATCGGGGTCGGCCAGCCGTTCCTGGGCAACGAGCACCGCTGCCTCGGCGGCCTCCCAGTCGCGTTCGGCCCGGGCCAGCCGCTTCCGGATTCCCGATGCGGAATCCCCGGAGTGCCGCTTCCCGGTCCCGGATGCCCGTTTCGGCGTATCCGTCCCCCCTGTCCGCGGCCTCGACTGTGTCGGGGCCGGTGCCGACACCTGGCTCGGATAGAGGACCCTGTCGGGGACGCCGTCGTGCCAGATCGCCTGCCCGTCCCGCACCTCCACGAGGTTGTCGGCCACCGCCCGGATCAGGTGCCTGTCGTGGGTGATGAGCACGATCGTGCCCGGATAGGCGGTCAGGGCGTCCTCCAGCACGTCGCAACTGGGCAGGTCCAGGTGGTTCGTGGGCTCGTCCAGGACCAGCAGGTTCACCGGCACGGCCAGGGTCTTGGCCAGCGCCAGCCGGGTCTGCTCGCCGCCGGACAGGTCACCGACGCGCCTGTCGACGGAATCGCCGCGGAACCCGAAGGAGGCCAGGTAGCTGCGCGGGTTGCGGCCGTCGGTGCCGACCCCGGGAACGGTCTTGAACTCCTCCAGCACGGTTCGTCGGTCGTCCAGGATCTCTGCCTGGAGTTGGTCGAAGTGGGACAGGTCCACGTTGGTTCCCCTGGCCACGCGGCCGCCGAGTGGTTCCAGGTCGCCCGTCAGGAGGCGCACGAGGGTGGTCTTCCCGGCTCCGTTGGGTCCCACCAGGGCCAGGTTGCGGCCCCGCTCGACCGTGAACGAGACGTCCTCCAGGATCACCTCCACCCCGTCGTCGGTCGCGTAGCCGGCCGAGACGCCGTCCAGTTCGGCGACGATCCTGGACGACCTACGGGGCTTGGGGAACCCGAACCGTGTGGCAACGTCGCCCGGCTCGTTCACGACGAGCCTGTCCAGCTTCTGGAGCGCCTTGACGCGGCTCTGCACCTGGCGTGCCTTGCTCGCCTTGTAGCGGAACCGTTCTATGAACTGCTCCACGTGGGCGACCTGTCGGGTCTGCTGGGCGGCGGCCGCCCGTTGGGCCGCCAGCCGCTCCTCGCGGGCGACCACGAAGTCGGCGAAGCCTCCGACGTACTCGGTCACGCGCGTGCCGGACAGTTCCAGGATCCGGTTGGCCACAGCGTCGATGAAGTCACGGTCGTGGCTGACGAACAGGAGACCTCCCGGCCAGGCTGCCAGCTGCTGCTCCAGCCATGCCACGCTGTCGACGTCGAGGTGGTTGGTCGGCTCGTCCATCACCATCAGGTCCGGTGCCGAGAGCAGGAGGCGGGCCAGGGCGACACGCATGCGCCAGCCACCCGACATCTCGCCCATCGGACGGTCGTGGTCGGCCGGGTCGAAGCCCAGGCCGGCCAGGATGCGGTGGGCCTCGGCCTCGACGGCGTAGCCGCCGATCTGCTCGAACCGCGACTGGGCCTCGCCGTAGGCGTCGAGCACGCGTTGCTTCTCGCCACCTTCGGCTGCGCCGAGCCGTTGGCCGAGGTCCTGGATCCTGTGTGCGAGCAGCGTCACCTGTTCGGCGCCCAGCATGACCTGTTCGAACACGCTGCGGCCCGTCTCGGTGGGCAGTTCCTGTGGCAGGTAGCCGATGCGCAGGTCCCGCGGGCGGTGTACCTCACCCGTGTCCGCTTCATGGATGCCGACGAGGATCTCTATGAGGGTGGTCTTGCCCGTGCCGTTGCCGCCGATGAGGGCCACCCGACGTCCGGGCCCCAGTTGCAGGGCCACGTCGCGGAACAGGGTCCGGGATCCGAAGGAGCGGGCGAGGCCCGACGCGGTGAGCACGGCGGCGAGGGTACCGCCGGCAGGGGAGCGGGGGACCGGGTCGGGCGGCCGGTCAGCCGGTCGGGGGGTCCCACCGGAGCACGGCGGCTGCAGAGGACATCCCGGCGCCGAATCCGACCATCAGGATCAGGTCGCCCTGTGCCACCCTGCCGGCCTCGATGGCGTCGACCAGGGCCAGGGGTATCGAAGCCGCCGAGGTGTTGCCGGTGTGGGCGAGAACCAGGGAGGCTCGTTCCATCGGGATTCCGAGCCGTTTCAGGGAGGCTTCGATGATCCGAATGTTGGCCTGGTGGGGGACGACCAGCGCCAGGTCGTCGGCGGTGATCCCCGCACGTGTCATCGCGTTCTCGGCGGCGCTCGCCATCGCGAGCACGGCCTGACGGAACACCTCCCTGCCGTGCATGACGATCTTCCCGCCCTGGTCGCAGTAGAGGATGCCGGCCGCCGAACCGTCCGACATGAGGTCCCAGCCGAGCAGTGACGGCTGATCGCCGGTGCGCTCGATCACGACGGCTCCTGCGCCGTCGCCGAACAGCACGCAGGTGTTGCGGTCCTCCCAGTCGATGATGCTGCTGAGGGCGTCGCTGCCGATGAGGAGTATCCGTTCGACGCCACCGTTGATGAACTGCATCGCCGTCACCAGGCCGTACACGAAGCCCGAGCAGACGGCGTTCATGTCGACGGCGCCACACGTGAGGCCCAGGTTGTGCTGCACCACCGACGCCGATGCGGGGAACTGCTGGTCGGGGGTGGTGGTGGCCAGCAGGAGCAGGTCGACCCGGTCGGGGGTGACTCCGGCCATGGCCATCGCCTCCCTGCCGGCAACGGTCGACATCTCGGTCACCCTGCCGTCGACGTGGCGGCTCCTGATGCCGCTGCGGGCGGTGATCCACTCGTCGGAGGTGTCGACCATGGTGGTCAGTTCGGCGTTGGTGAGCACGCGTTCGGGGAGGTGGGCTGCCCATCCTGTGATGCGGCCGTGCGGCATGTGGGTCTCCGGGTCGGTGCGGCGGGGCCATCCGGCCCGGAACAACGGTAGTGGCCATGTGGCGATGTGGTGTGCCCGGACCGGGGTGCCGGCCCGGGCACGGTTAGGGTCGCCGCCCATGTCCCCCGAGACCCCGGTGCCGGGAATGGCCGACCCGTCCGATCACGAGGTCGCCGGCCTCCTGTGCAGCGAGGTCGGTGACATCCTGCTGAGGGTGAGGGAGCAGGGTTGGTCGGATCGGCGCCCGGTCCACGAGATCCAGCGCCTCGGGGACGAGTCGGCCCATCTGCACCTGGTCGGTCGGCTCGCCGAGTTGCGGCCGGACGACGTGGTCCTGTCTGAGGAGGGGGAGGACGACAGGGCCCGACTGTCGGCCGAGCGGGTCTGGATCCTTGATCCGTTGGACGGTACGAGGGACTACGGCACGCCCGGCAGCATCGACTGGGCGGTCCACGTGGCCCTCGTGGTCGGGGGCTCGCCCGTGGCCGCCGCCGTAGCACTGCCGGCCGTGGGAAGGCTCTACGGCACCCTCCAGAGCCCGGTCCCCTCCAGAGTGCGGGACCGACCCGTGGTCATCACCAGCAGGTCGCAGTGGGGCGAGGCCGAACACGTGGCCGAGTCGATCGGTGGCGTGGTGCGCTCATGTGGGTCGGCCGGTGTGAAGGCGATGGCCGTTGTTGCCGGAACAGCCGATGTGTACGTGCATCCATCGGGGCTCTACGAGTGGGATGTGTGCGCACCTGCGGCTGTCGCCGCTGCTGCGGGCATGGACGTGAGCGGGCTGGACGGGTCGGTACTGGTCTACAACAAGGCCCGCCCTGTCGTGCCCGGCCTGCTGGTCACCCGACCGGAGCTGACCCGGGCGGTGCACGAGGCCCTTCGCTGGTAGCGGCCGCCCGTCAGCCTTCAGACAGCAGGGCTTTCCAGAGCCCTGCCACCTGGTCGACGAGCGAGTCGACGTCGCCGTCGTTGGTGATCACATGGTCGGCGACGGCGCGGCGCTGTGCGTCGTCGGCCTGGTCGGCCATGCGGTCCAGCGCATCGGCCGAGGACATTCCCCTCTCGAGCAGGCGGGCCAGCCGTGTGTCGCGATCGGCCTCGACGACTACCACCTCCGTGTAGCCGCGGCCATCGGGGAGGCGCCCCAGGTCACTTTCCACGAGGACCGCCATGTCCAGAACGACCACGTCGGGCCGTTCGGCGGAATCGGCGATGGTGGTGAGGAGCCGGTCGAGCTCCCGGTTGATGCAGGGGTGGCTGATCGCCTCCAGGTCGGGCAGTCGGTCGGTGTCGCCGAACACCTCGGCGGCGAGGGATGCCCGGTCAACGGCCCCGTCGGCACCCAGAATGCCGTCTCCGAACTCTGCGACCACCGCGTCCCGGACCGCATCGTCGGTGAGCACCCGGCGACCGATGTCGTCCACGTCGACCACCACGGCGCCCAGGTCGGCGAGGAGCCCGGCAACGGTGGACTTGCCCGCCCCGATGCCTCCGCAGAGCCCGACTACGAGCATGCGCAGGTCATCCCGGGGAGACCGGATGATGGGAGTGGTCGGCTCTCACACCCAGAGCGTGGCCGACAGTTCGCCCGCGTACGGCACCGGGTGGAACCTGTAGCCTGACGGCGCCCTGTGGCGAGGCGAAGCCGGTGCGAATCCGGAGCTGTCCCGCAACTGTGTGTCCGATCCACGTCGGGTCGGGCGAGCCAGGCCGACCGGCCACGGGGTTCGACACCAACTCTCGAGGAGGAGTGGTCGTCGGGCAGGGCCTCCTGTCTGCGTCCGTCCACCCGACAGACAGGAGAATCCATGAACATCCCGTACACCCGCCCCGCCCGCATCCTGACCGTGCTGGCCGCACTGCTGCTGGCCGCCACGGCCTGTGGCGCCGCCGTCGGCGGTAACAGCGCACTCTCGGGCACGACGGCGGCGCCGGCCACCACGACCGGGGCTCCGGCACGGTTGGCCATCGTCTCGTTGTCGCCCACCGCCACCGAGATCCTGTTCGCCATCGGCGCCGGCGACCTGGTCGTCGCCGTCGACAGCATGTCCAACTACCCGGCCGACGCCCCGGTCACCGACCTTTCGGGCTTCACCCCCAACGTCGAGGCCATAGCCGCCTACAACCCCGACCTGGTGGTCCTCTCGTACGACCCGGGCGACCTGGTCGCCGGGCTGGGGGCGCTCGGCATCACCACGGTCATGCAGGGTTCCGCATCCTCGATCGACGACACCTACGCTCAGATAACCGAGTTGGGCGGGCTGACAGGCCATTTGGAGGACGCCGCAGTGGTCACCGCCGGGATCAGGGCCGACCTGGCCGACCTGGCAGGGGATCCGGTCGGCGCCGGGATGACCTACTTCCACGAGATCGACAACACCCTCTACACGGCGACGTCGTCCACCTTCGTGGGCCAGCTGTACGCCCTGTTGGGCCTCGAGAACATCGCAGACCCGGCCGACGAGGCCGGTTTCGGATGGCCGCAGCTCTCGGGTGAGTTCATCCTGGAGGCCGATCCCGACATCATCTTCCTCACCGACGCAGCCTGGGGCGAGTCGGCCGAGACCGTGGCCGCCCGACCGGGCTGGGACCTCCTCACAGCCGTACGCGAGGGCCAAGTCGTGGCGGTCGACCAGGACACGTCCGGTCGCTGGGGTCCGCGGGTCGTCGACTTCATCGAGTCCGTGAAGTCGATCATCGAGGGCTCCGAGGGCTGATCCGTCCGGCATGAACGCGCCTGACGGCCGGGGTCCGCCGTGATGGTGGAACCCAGTACCGACCCCGATGGTCGAGGGGTGGGGCCTGCCCGGCTACGCGCCTGGTGGCTGGTGTCGGGTGTCGTCACCGTCATCGTCGTCGGCCTGGCCGGCATCCTGTTTGGACCTGCCGACCTGGGCATTGGCGAGGTGCTGACCGAGTTGGCCGACGGCCTGCCGTTCGTGGATGCGGGGTCGGGCCTGGGCGCCAGACAGCAGGCCATCATCTGGGAGATCCGCCTGCCGCGGGTCGTGCTGGCCCTGCTGGTCGGAGCGATGCTGGCCACGGCCGGTGGCGCCTACCAGGGAGTGTTCCGCAACCCGCTCGCCGACCCCTACCTCCTGGGCGTGGCCGCTGGCGCAGGGTTCGGCGCGACCATGGCGATCGTCTCCGGGGTGGGCGACGGCATCGGTGTGTTCGACGCGGTGCCGCTGTCGGCCTTCGCAGGTGCCCTGGCGGCCGTCACCCTGACCTACCTGGTGGGTGGGACCGGTGGTCGCCTGGACCCGGTTACCAGCCTCGTGCTGTCCGGAGTGGCCGTGGCGAGTTTCTTCACGGCGGTGCAGACCTTCGTGCAGCAGCGAGAGTCGGAGACGATCAGGCAGGTCTACTTCTTCGTCCTCGGGCAACTTCGTACCGCCGGCTGGGACGAGGTCACGCTGCTGGCCCCCTACACCGTCGTCTGCATCTCCGTCATCCTGTTGGTGCGGCGTCGCCTGGACGCCCTGGGGGTGGGTGACGAGGAGGCGGGGGCGTTGGGGCTCGACGTCAGGAGGATGCGGTTGGTCACGGTGGTCGCCGCCTCCCTTGGCACAGCGGCAGCGGTCTCGGTGAGCGGGCTCATCGGTTTCGTGGGGATCATCGTGCCCCACACGGTCCGGCTGCTGTTCGGTACCAGCTACAGGGTGATCCTGCCGCTCACCGTGTTGTTCGGCGGGGCGTTCCTGGTGGCGGCGGACATTGTGGCCCGCTTGGCCGTGGAGCCGGCCGAGATCCCGATCGGCGTTGTCACCGCCTTCCTCGGGGCCCCGTTCTTCGTCGTGGTGCTGCGTACGGCCAGGAAGACCCGATGACCGCCATCTCGTGCAGTTCTGTGGTCGTCTCGTTCGACGGGGTCGAGGTGCTGAAGGGGATCGACATCCACGTGCCTTCCGGCGGCTGGGTCACCATCGTCGGTCCCAACGGCGCGGGCAAGAGCACGCTCCTACGGGCGGTCGCCGGCCTGCTGCCTGCCAGGGGCGACGTGTCCCTGGGCGGCCGTGCGGTGGCTTCAATGGGCCGTCGGGAGCTGGCCCGGCTGGTCGCA
>DQOF01000069.1 GCA_015658775.1 Acidimicrobiia bacterium
AGACGTCGAGCTGCCGGTCGGGCTGGCGGAGCGGTGTCTCGACTTCTGGCAGCCGCTGGTCGGTTCGACGGTCGGCTCACACGTTACGGGCGGCCACTTCGCAGACCCGGTCGTCCCGCCTGACGACGCTACAGCGGGCGTGCGCCTGCTGGCCCTGCTGGGCCGGGCCGCCTGAGCCGGGGTAGCCGGGGCGCATGGCCGGGTCCGGATCCCCCGACCACCCGATCAGGGTGGGCAGCATGCTCTACACCCTCGTCGACCCGAGCGAGGGGCACGAGGTCGCGTACAACAGGTGGTACGAGCGCGACCACTTCTACGGCGGCTGCATGTCCGGTCCGTGGTGCCTCGCCGGGAGCCGGTGGGTCGCCACGCGAGGGCTGAAGGACCTCAGGTTCCCGAAGGACGACACGAACTCGATCAGCAGGCCGTACGACCGGGGGTCCTACGTGGCCGTCTACTGGGTCGAGGCGGGCCACCACGACGAGCACTTCGCGTGGGGTGCCGAACAGGTGGTGAGGCTCTACAGGGCGGGCCGGGGCTTCGACGAACGGCTCCACGCCCACACGGTGCTGTACATGCACGGCGCCGACCACTACCGCGACGACGACCCAGTGCCGGTCGAACTGGCCCTCGACCACCACTACGCGGGCATCGCCTCGATGGTGGTGGAACGGACCGGAGGGGTGGCTGCCGCCCGGTTGGAGGAATGGCTGGCCGATGAGGGCCTCCCCGCCCTGTTCACCGACGGCCCTGTCGCCTCCTGTTCCGAGTGGACGGCCGTGCCCCGGGACGACCTCACCGGCAGGGCCCCGATGGACCTGGGCTCACCACCGATCAACGGTGAGTCGGTCCTGCAGGTCTTCTTCATCGAGTCGGACCCGCGGGGGTGTTGGGACCGGTTCGTGGACTACGCCGAGAGGCTCGAGGCGTCGGGCCTGGGACGGGTCACGTCTGCCGCACCGTTCTTCCGCACCGATGTCGGTACCGACCGCTACACCGACGAGCTCTGGTAGGGGCGGGTCCTCCGGGCGAATCCCGGCAGACCCTGCTACACGCCCGCCAGGGCGTCGACCACGGGTGCGAACTCGACCATGATGTCCTCACTGAGGCCGATGTAGGAGAGCCCCCACCGCTCCCTCCATGCCAACAGGGTCTCCACGCACTGGCCCGTGGATCCGACGAGCACGTGCGGCGAGGCCAGTGCCTCCTCGACCGTGAGCCCGAGAGCGGGGGCCATCAACCCTGCTATCCCCCGGGGATCGTCGGTGATCAGGGCCATGTGCACCCGTGTCTGGAGTTCGATGTCGTCGAAGCGGTCGCCGGCGGCCTCACGGATCCATTCCAGCTTCTCGTCTGTGGCCGATGTGGTGGCCGACGGCCCCGCCCGGTGGTCGATGACCCCGGCCCTCATGTTTGCGTTGACGCCCACGATGTCGGCCTCCCTGGCGGCCAGCGTCAGCATCTTGCGCCCCCCGCCCGCCATGAGCAGCGGCGGGTGCGGTGTCTGGATGCACATGGGCTGCCCGTCGAGTCCCCGGATCGTGTAGTACTCGCCGTCGAAGTCGAACGGACCCTCGGCGAAGCAGCCCTTGATGACGGTGACGGCCTCGGCCAGACGTGCGATGCGGACGCCCGGCGAGTCGAGCCGCATGCCCGACTGCTCGTAGTCGGTGGTCTTCCATCCGGCGCCGATGCCGAGTTCCAGTCGGCCGTCGGACAGCAGGTCGAGCGTCGACGCCTGCTTGGCCAGGAAGGCCGGGTGCCTGAAGTCGTTGGCGAGCACCAGCGTCGTGAGCCGGAGCCTGCGCGTAGCCTCGGCGGTCACCGCCAGGGCGATGAGTGGCGCCATCTCGGCGTCCAGGTGGTCGGAGACCGAGAGGGCGGAGAACCCGAGGTCCTCGGCCCGGCGACCCACCTCGCGCCATTCGGCGGCAGGTCGGGGGGCCGCGGCCTGGACGCTGAATCGGAAGGCTCGTGTCATGACGGGGCACCCTACTCAATGGTCGGAAGGCACTCGAAAGCCCTCGACCCGGCAGCGGTAGGGTGGCGCAGATGGCCCCGCTCGACCCAGACACCGGACACCGCGGCCCGGGACCGGTGGGAGGCGAGGTGCCAGACCTCAATCCGGCGCAGCTGGATGCGGTCACCCATCCGACGGGACCGCTGCTGGTGGTCGCCGGTGCGGGGTCCGGCAAGACCCGGGTCCTCACCAGGCGCATCGCCTACCTGATCTCCGAGAGGGGCGTGTCGCCCTTCGGAATCCTGGCCATCACCTTCACGAACAAGGCGGCCGCCGAGATGAAGCAGCGTGTGGCCGACCTGGTCGGCCCCGTAGCCCAGCGGATGTGGGTGTCGACGTTCCACTCGTCGTGTGTGCGGATCCTGCGAAGGGATGCCGAACGCATAGGCTTCCCGTCCCGGTTCAGCATCTACGACCAGGGCGACGCCGTACGCCTCACCGGCTACGTCGTGCGCGACCTGAACCTGGACGCCAAGCGGTTCCCGGCCCGCACGGTCCACGCCTCGATCTCGGCGGCCAAGAACGAGGGTCTGGGGGCGTCCGCATACGCGGACAGGGCCACCGGCCCCTTCGAGCAGCGGATCGGCCAGGTGTTCCTCGAGTACCAGGCGCGGCTGCAGCGGGCAGGGGCAATGGACTTCGACGACCTGCTCGGCAATGCCGTGAGACTCCTACGCAGCCACCCCGACGTGCTCGACGAACACCGCCGTCGGTTCGAGCACGTCCTGGTCGACGAGTACCAGGACACCAACCCCGTCCAGAACGACCTGGTGATGATGCTTGCCGAGGAACACCGGAACCTGTGCGTCGTCGGCGACAGCGACCAGTCGATCTACAGGTTCCGGGGTGCCGACATCCGGAACATCCTGGAGTTCGAGCGGGTGTTCCCGGATGCCACGGTGGTGGTCCTGGACCAGAACTACCGCTCCACCCAGACGATCCTGGATGCGGCCAATGCCGTGATCACGAGGAACCCGGGTCGCAAGCCCAAGGATCTCTGGACCGACGTCGGCCAGGGAGAGGCGATCCAGCGCTACCGGGCGGCCGACGAGGTCGACGAGGCCCGGTGGGTGGTGGAGAGGCTTGCCGCCCTGCACGACGGTGGCCGGCACCGGTGGGCGGACCTGGCCGTCTTCTACCGCACGAACGCGCAGAGCCGTGCGGTGGAGGAGCAGTTGGTGCGGCTCGGGGTTCCGTACCGTGTGGTGGGCGGTACCCGCTTCTACGAGCGGCGTGAGGTGCGCGACGCCATTGCCTACCTGCGGATCGCGGCAAACCCCGCCGACGAGGTCGCAGCCAAACGGGTGCTCAACGTCCCGAAGAGGGGTGTCGGCGACACGTCCGTCCGCCGGGTCGACCGATTGGCCGAAGAGGCGGGGTGCGGGTTCATGGAGGCGTTGCGCCGTTGTGGCGAGGCCGGTGTGTCGGGAAGGGCGGCCACGGGTATCCAGTCGTTCCTGGACCTCCACGAGACCCTGGTGGGAAGGATCGACGACGGGCCCGCGGCGGTCCTGGAGACGGCGCTGAGCGGCTCCGGATACCTCGACGGGCTGCGTGCCGAGCATTCGGTCGAGGCCGACGGGTGGCTTGAGAACCTCGCCGAGCTGATCGGTGTGGCAGCCGGGTTCGAGGACGTGGGCGACTTCCTCGAACAGGTCGGCCTGGTGGCCGACACCGACGACCTCCCCGACGTGGACGATGCCACCACGACGGACGACGGGCAGCCGCGACCGGACCGGTCCGACGGCGAGGTGGTCCTCATGACCCTGCACGCCGCCAAGGGGCTCGAGTACCCGGTGGTGTTCATCATCGGCATGGAGGACGGGGTGTTCCCCCACCTCCGGTCCCTGGGTGACCCCGTGCAACTCGAGGAGGAGCGCCGGCTGGCCTATGTGGGCATCACCCGGGCGCGGCAGCGCCTCCACCTCAGCCATGCTTGGTGCCGGATGCTGCACGGACAGACCCAGTACAACCCGCCCAGCAGGTTCATCGAGGAGATTCCGGCCGGCCTCGTCGCCGAGGTCGAGGGCGCCGGTTCCGGCCGCCGCAGTGGACGGTCGTGGGGTGCGGGTTCCCCGCTAGGCCGCGGGGAGGAGGATCCGGGTGGCCGGAACTGGCTCGAGCCGACCCCTTCCCCGTCCGCTGTGTCAGAGGACGAGCCGGGTGGAACGATCTTCGGCCGGGGCACCGGCAAGGCTGCCGGACCGTCGTCGACGGGCGCCCACGAGCTGGGGCTGGTGGTCGGCGACGACGTCCGTCACAGGGCCTGGGGCGAGGGCGTGGTGCTGTCGGTCACGGGCTCCGGCGATCGTGCAGAGGCCGTGGTCAGGTTCCCGACGGTGGGTGAGAAGCGGTTGCTGCTGGCATGGGCGCCGCTCGAGAGGCCATGAGCACGCATCGGTCGGAGCACATGGCGGCGCCAGTACGCTTGCCCCCCGCACCCCTCACCCGTGGGGGGTCGGCACGCCCGTGTAGCTCAGTCGGAAGAGCGGCTCACTCGTAATGAGCAGGTCCGGGGTTCGATTCCCCGCGCGGGCTCGTCGGCCCCGTCGTGGCACCGCCGGTGGTTTGTCGTCCCAATCGGGGTACAGGTGTCCGGGCCGCCGGTCCCACCTCCTAGGATGGCCGTCATGAGTGTCCTCGCCGGCGTCATCTGGCACTACTGGTTGGCAGTACCCCTCGTGGGTGGTGGCATAGCCCTCTGCGTCTCCACCGTGGTCGGGTACCTGCAGAAGGTGTCGTCCACCCGCTATCCCAAGCGCTGACGGCCTCACGTTGCGGTCGGTGGGCCGGCCCATGTCCCGCATGTAACCTCGCCGTGAGCCCGCCCGAGACCCCTCCATCCGCTGTCGACTGGGCGCTGGCCGAGCGCGTGGCGGTCCGGATCGGCGACAGGGCCCCCTTCAGCGGTGCACACCACCTCGACGGGCTGACAGCCGAGTTCGACGAACACACCGCGTTGGCCGAGGGGCTGGTCGCGGAGACCACGGGGCTCCGCTCGCTCCACGGCGAGGCCCGGGCGCGGGTAGTCGGCCGGAGCGACTGGATACGGGCGAACCTGGCCTCGTTGCAGCGTCTGCTGCGACCCCTGTTCGAGAAGATGGCAGAACGACCGGCCACGGCGTTCACGCCGTTGGCGGCCGCCGCCGCCGGCACCGAGCTGGGCGCGGTGCTGGGATGGATGTCCACACGGGTGCTCGGCCAGTACGACCTGCTGGTGCTCGAGGACGAGGCGGCCGAGGACCAGGACCTCGTCTACTACGTGGGTCCGAACCTCGTGGCCCTGGAGCGCCGCTACGCCTTCGATCCCTGCCACTTCCACCTATGGCTGGCGCTCCACGAGGTGACCCACCGGGCCCAGTTCACGGGCGTGGCGTGGATGAGGGAGCACTACCTGGGCCTCGTGGCATCCCTGCTGGAGGACGCCGAACCCGAACAGGTGAACATCCTGGAGTCGCTGCGGGAGTTGGCCGCCCGGCGGCGGAGCGGAACCGACAGGGCCGACGGGGGTGTCATGGGCATGGTTGCCACACCCCGGCAGCAGGAGGTGCTCGACAACATTGCAAGCCTAATGAGCCTACTGGAGGGTCATGGCGACGTCACCATGGACCGCGCCGGTCGCGGGATCGTCGTTGGTGCGGACCGGTTCGCCAGGGTCCTGCGCGACCGCCGCCGGTCGGCGACCGGTGTGGCGCGCATTCTCCAGAAGATCGTCGGCCTTGAGGCCAAGTTGGCCCAGTACGCCCGGGGCGAGGCCTTCATCGGAGTGGTCGAGGCAGCGGGCGGACCCGCACTCCTGAACAGGGCTTGGGAAGACCCAGGCCACCTGCCGAACCTCGGTGAGATCAACGACCCGGCCCTGTGGGTCGCCCGGATGGAGTCCACGGCCCTGGCGGTCCCATGAGCGACGGTGGTCCCCTGAGCGATGGCGGGGTGTCGGCGCTGCTCGCCCGTTGCACGTTCCCCCCGGCTGGTTCGGCCGTCGACTGCGCGGTGTCGGGTGGCCCCGACTCGCTGGCCCTGCTGGTGCTCGCCGTGGAGGCCGGGCTGGCGGTGACCGCCTGGCACGTCGACCACGGCCTGCGCCCCGAGTCCGCCGGCGAAGCCGCCCTGGTGGTCCGCACCGCAGCCGAACTGGGTGCGGCGGCGCACCGGGTCGAGGCGCCTGTCGCCGACGGCCCGAACCTGGAGGCCAGGGCCCGGGACGCCCGGAGGGATGTGCTCCCCCCCGGTGTGCTGACGGGCCACACGGCCGACGACCAGGCCGAGACCGTGCTCATGAACCTCCTGCGTGGATCGGGGGTGCCGGGTGCGGCCGGGATCGGAGAACCGGAGAGGCGGCCGCTGCTGGCCCTGCGCAGGTCCGAGACCCGGGCGCTGTGTGCCGCCCGGGCACTCACCCCGGCCCACGACCCGATGAACGACGACCCGCGGTTCTTCCGCAACCGCGTCCGCCACGAGGTACTCCCGCTGCTGGCCGAGGTTTCCGGTCGGGATCCGGTTCCGATCCTGGCACGCCACGCCGAGCTGGCACGCGAGGCGGTCGGGCTGCTCGCAGGCCTGGTGGCCGACGTCGACGCCACGGACGTGAAGGCGCTGACCCTGCTGCCCGACGACCTGGTGCGGCTCGCACTCCGCGCTTGGCTTACCGACCGTGCGGCAGGCCTCCCACCTGACTCGGCCTCGGTCGACCGGGTGCTCGAGGTTGCCCGGGGAGACAGGCGCGCAGCCGAGGTGGTCGGCGGCCACCGTGTCGAGCGCTCGGCAGGTCGTCTCATCTACCGGTCCCGCTAGGGTCAGCATCCATGGCCCACGACGAGACATCAGGCGAGGGCGGGCAGGCACTGCGCCCCGGTCGCGTCGTCGTCAGCGCCGAGGACCTCGGCCGGCGGGTGCGTGCCCTGGGGGCGGAGATCACCGCCGACTACGAGGGCAGGGCGCCCCTGCTCGTTGGTGTCCTGAAGGGCGCGTTCATGTTCATGAGCGACCTGGCGAGGGCCATCGACCTGCCGGTCGAGTTCGACTTCATGGCCATCTCCTCGTACGGCCACTCCACCAGGTCGTCCGGGGTGGTCCGCATAGTCAAGGACCTCGACATCGACCTGACGGACCGCGACGTGATCATCGTCGAGGACATAATCGACAGTGGCCTCACGCTCAACTACCTGAGGCGCAACCTGCTGGCCAGGAACCCCGCCAGCCTCGAGGTGTGCGCCCTCCTGGTGCGCGCCGACCACAGGCTGGCGGAGGGCGTTCTGAGGTATGAGGGCTTTCGGATCTCCTCCGACTTCGTCGTCGGCTACGGGCTGGACGCCGGAGAGCGGTTCCGCAACCTCGTCGACATCCGGGCGGTCGAGCCGTGCCTCGAGGTGTCTGCCGGGGAGCAGGCATGACCGGCGACGGCGGCGTCGACCTGCCCCGCATCGAGGCCGCCGTGAGCGAGATCCTGGTGGCGATAGGCGAGGACGTGGGACGCGACGGGCTGGGTGAGACCCCGGCCCGCGTCGCCCGCATGTATGCCGAGGTGTGCAGCGGCATAGCCGAGGACCCGACTCTCCACCTTGTCAGGACGTTCGACGTCGACCACGACGAGATGGTCATGGTCCGCGACATCCCGCTCTACTCGCTCTGCGAGCACCACCTGCTCCCGTTCGTGGGGCGGGCGCACGTGGCGTACATCCCGCGCCGGGGTGGAATGATCACGGGGCTCTCGAAGCTGGCCCGACTGGTCGACGGCTACGCCCGACGACTCCAGGTCCAGGAGCGGCTGACGTCACAGATCGCCGACGCCATCCAGGGGACCCTCGAACCCCAGGGCACCATGGTGGTAATCGAGGCCGAGCACCTCTGCATGACGATGCGGGGGGTGGCCAAACCGGGCGCCATCACCGTCACCTCCGCCGTCCACGGAATCTTCCGAAACGACATGTCGACCCGGTTGGAGGCCATGAGGTTCCTCGACACGGGCCGACGCTGACCCGGGCCCACATCCCGGAAGTGGTTCTGCAGCCAGGTGGCCGTGCCCGTGTCGCCACTAGATTCGGACCGCATGGGCACAGTCATGGGGATCCTGAACGTGACCCCCGATTCGTTCTCGGACGGCGGTCGCTTCCTCGACCACGTGGCCGCGCTCGAGCACGGCAGGCAGCTGATCGACGAGGGGGCGTCGATAGTCGACGTGGGAGGGGAGTCGACCAGGCCCGGCGCCGTCCCCGTGGGCGTGGACGAGGAGCTTGCACGCGTGCTGCCCGTGGTCGCCGGGCTGGCCGACGACGTCCGGGTCTCGATAGACACGCGGCACGAGGCCGTCGCCCGGGCGGCGGTGGCATCCGGGGCGTCGATGGTCAACGATGTGAGCGCCGGGTTGGGCGGGGTGGCGGCGGAGTTGGGCGTCGGATGGGTTGTGATGCACATGCTTGGTGATCCACGCACCATGCAGGACGAGCCGCGGTACGAAGACGTGGTTGCCGAGGTCCGGGACTTCCTTGTCGGGCGGGCGGAGCGGGCAGCCGACCTCGGGGTCTCGGAGGTGTGGATCGACCCGGGAATCGGATTCGGCAAGGACACGGCCCACAACCTCGAGCTGCTGGCCCGGATCGACGAGCTGGTCGCCACGGGATGGCCGGTGGTGGTGGGGGTCAGCCGTAAGCGGTTCCTCGGCGTGCTGACGGCGGCCAGCGATGCCGGGCCCGGTTCGGTACCCCACCACGACGGGAATGTCCGGGCGACTCCGGTGGACGACCGCCGGGAAGGCTCGGTGGCGGTCGCGGCCTGGGCTTACTCGCGGGGAGTGGGGATGGTGAGGGCCCACGACGTGAGGGCGACGGTCCGGGCAGCACGGGTGGTCGCGTGATCGGCAGCCGGGCGAGCATGTACGCGGACCATCGTGCAGGGACCCGCGCTGCAGGCCCCGAGGAGGATCGATGAGGGGAAAGTGGGCCAGGGGCATCGTGCCCAGTGGCTTCGCCTGGATCATCAAGGACCAGTTGGCGGTCTGCGAGCGCCCCGGCGGCTTCGGTTCCAGCCATCGCCGCGTGCGTCGCCAGGAGGAGATCATCTGGATCCGCGAGAACGACTTCGACACCGTCGTCTCGCTCCTCGTCAGCGAGCACAACCTGCACAACTACGAGGACCTGGGCGTCGGATGGGCCCAGGTGCCGTTCAGGGGTGCCGACGACGGAATCGAGCGGGTGGTCGAGGTATTCGAGCGGTTCCGAGAACTGACCAGCGACGGTGCCCGCATAATCGTGCACCGCGACGAGTTGAACGACGTCGTGGGTGGCCTGATGGCCGGCTACCTGCTGTGGCTGGGCCTGGTGCCCACCGGTCCCAGGGCGATCTCGATCACAGAGCGGCTTCTCACACGACCACTCGGCAATCCCGGACGGCGGATCGTGGCGCTGGTGGTCGACGACGGACTGGAGGCCCCTTCATGAGCGACGTGTCCATGCGTGACCTTCCCCCCGGCGACCGCATCGAGCTCCGGGGCCTCCGGGTACGTGCGGTCTGTGGCGTGCTGCCCGAGGAGAGGGAGCGCTCCCAGCCCTTCGAGTTCGACATCGACGTGTACACCGACCTCGCCGACGCGGCAGCCAGCGACGACCTGGCCGACACCGTCGACTACGGCACGCTCTGCGCCCTCGTGGCCGGCATCGCCGACAATGAGAGGTTCGAGCTGCTCGAGCGGTTCGCAGGCCGTGTCGCAGAAGCCCTGCTGGCGGCAGGCCCCGTCGACGCGGTGACCGTCGTGGTCCGAAAGCTCCGCCCTCCTGTGCCGGAGGACCTCGACACCAGCGGCGTCCGGATCCATCGCACGAGATGACCCACCGGAACCGTTACCCCGTTCCCCGGATGGCCCGGCGGGCGTTGCTGGGCATCGGATCCAACTCGGGGGACCGCTGGTCCCACCTGCGTGGGGCCGTGGAGGGGCTGCCCGACGTGGTTGAGGTGTCACCGGTGTACGAGACGGCCCCCGTCGGCGGGCCCGACCAGGATCCGTACCTGAACTGCGTGGTGCGCCTTGAGACGGACCTGTCGGCACGCGGCCTGCTGGACGCGTGCCTGGAGCGGGAGGTCGCGGCGGGACGGGTCCGCGACGTCCGGTGGGGCCCGCGCACCCTCGACGTGGACGTGCTCTGGATAGACGGTGAGACCGTCGACGAGGCGGACCTGACCGTGCCACACCCGCGCATGTTCGAGCGGGCGTTCGTACTGGTGCCGCTGCGTGACGTGGCGCCCGACCTGGTGCCGGCGATTCCCGACGATTCCGGAGCCGACGAGGTGGCGCTTGTCGGGTCGCTGGCGGGTTCCGGTGGATCCTGAGGCTGAGATGGGCCGAATGCGGATCATCGGACCCGGTAGGGCCGGCACGGCCCTGGCGGGCGCCATGGCCGCCAGTGGCTGGACCGTCGACGGGCTGCTCGGTCGCGGTGACGACCAGGCCGCGGCCGCGGCCGGAGTGGACCTGCTGGTCATCGCCACCCCCGACGGTGCGGTGGCCGCCACGGCTGCTGCCGTGGTGCCTGTCGCCACGACGGTGGTGGCGCACCTGTCGGGAGCGCTGGGGCTCGACGCCCTGGCTCCCCACGTGCGGCGCGCCTGTCTGCACCCGCTCGTGTCCCTGCCGGCTGGTCCCGGTGGAGCCGAGCGACTGCTGGGGGGCGCCTGGTTCGCCGTCACCGGCGATTCCCTCGTCGGGGAGGTGGTCGGGTCACTGGGCGGTCGTCCCGTGACAGTCGCAGCGGACGACCGGGTCGCCTATCACGCCGCCGCCGTGGTGGCGTCCAACCACCTGGTCGCCCTGTTGGGCCAGGTGGAGCGGATAGCCGCGCCCCTCGGCGTGCCCCTGGAGGCCTTCCTGGACCTGGCCGCGGGTTCCCTGCGGAACGTCCGCGAGCTGGGGCCCGCCGACGCCCTGACCGGCCCTGCGGCCCGCGGCGACGAGGCCACGATCGACGCACATCTGGCCGCGCTCGATCCCGCTGAGCGGTCCGCCTACGAGGTACTGGCCGAGCAGGCGAGGCGACTGGCGGGAAGGCCGGGTCGGTGACGGGCGCAGAGGTCGTGGCCACCGTGGCAGATCTCAGGAGTCGGATGGACGGGGAACGCGCAGCCGGCCGATCCGTCGGGCTGGTACCCACCATGGGCTTCCTGCACGAGGGCCACGCCTCCCTGGTCGATGCCGCCGTCGCCGACAATGACGTGACCGTCGTGTCGATCTTCGTCAACCCCCTGCAGTTCGCCCCGGGCGAGGACCTCGCCGACTACCCGCGGGACCTGGCCGCAGACCTGGAGGTGTGCGCGCTGCACGGTGCCGACCTGGTGTTCCATCCGACGGTGGACGAGATGTACCCGGAGGCCGGCATGTCGGCGGTGGAGGTCGGCGAGGTGGCCCGGCCCCTGGAGGGCGCCAGCAGGCCGACCCACTTCCCGGGTGTGGCGGCTGCCGCCGCCAGGCTGTTCGGGATCCTGGGGGCCTGCAGCGCGTACTTCGGCGAGAAGGACTTCCAGCAGTTGGCGGTCGTGCGGCGGATGGTGGCCGACCTGTCCATGCCCGTCGAGGTGGTCGGGTGCCCGATAGTGCGCGAGGTGGACGGACTCGCCCTGTCCAGCCGCAACGTCTACCTGACCGCCGCCGAGCGGGCCGAGGCGCCCGTGCTCCACCGTGCCCTCAGGGCCGGGGCGGCGGTCGTCTCGGCGGGCGAGCGTGACCCTGCGGCGGTCGTGTCGCTGATGGCAGGGTTGATAGGGCGGGCGGTGACGGCGGAACTCGACTACGCCGCCGTGGTCCGGCCTGACACGTTCGCCACCCCGTCCCTCCTGGGTGGCCCCGGACACGAGGTGCGCCTGTTGGTCGCCTGCCGGTTCGGCCGGGCCCGGCTAATCGACAACATGGCAGCGGTGTCTCCGTGAGCACGTCGGCAGACACGCCGCACCTGGACCTGCTGGTGGTCGGCAGCGGTGTTGCGGGGTTGTCGGCTGCCGTGCGCGCCGCCGAACACGGGCTGAGCGTCGGGGTGCTCACCAAGGGGATGCTGGAGCAGGCCACCACCCGGTGGGCGCAGGGCGGCATAGCGGCGGTGGTCGGCGGCGACCCGGACTCCACGGACATCCACATGGCCGACACGCTGGCGGCCGGCGTGGGGCTGTGTGACGAGACGGCGGTCCGGGTGCTGGTCGACGAGGGGCCCAAGAGGGTCATGGAGCTGATCGCCCTGGGCGCGGTGTTCGACCGGGACGAGGCGGGCGCCCTGGCCCTGGCCCGTGAGGGTGGGCACTCCGCCGCGCGGGTGGTCCATGCGGGTGGTGCCGCCACCGGCGTCGAGGTCGAGCGGGCGCTGGTGGCTGCGGTACGTTCCACGGCGGCGGTCCTGCTGGAACGCTGGTTC
This sequence comes from Acidimicrobiia bacterium, assembly GCA_015658775.1. Taxonomy (GTDB): domain Bacteria; phylum Actinomycetota; class Acidimicrobiia; order Acidimicrobiales; family MedAcidi-G1; genus UBA3125. Next base: position 12,409 of record DQOF01000069.1, read on the forward strand.
GCCATCGACCTCCTGGTCGACGGATCCTGCCGGGGCGTGTCGGCCGTCGACGGAGCCGGCGTGGTGCGCACGGTCACCGCCGACCATGTGCTGATGGCCGCCGGGGGCGCCGGCCAGATGTTCGCCGTCACGACGAACCCGCTCGAGGCGACCGGCGACGGGGTGGCCATGGGACTTCGTGCGGGCGTGGCCGTCGCCGACCTGGAATTCGTCCAGTTCCATCCCACCGCACTGCACCACCCGCTGATGCCCCGGCCGCTCCTCTCCGAGGCCCTGCGGGGGCACGGTGCGCTGCTACGGGACCGTGCGGGTGGGCGTTTCGTGGACGAGCTGTCACCGCGTGACGTGGTCTCACGGGCGATGACGAGGAGGATGCTGGAGCAGGGCGCCGACCACCTCTGGCTGGATGCCACCGGCCTTGAGGCGTTCGCCGTCAGGTTCCCCACCATCGCCGCCGCCCTCGACGGGGTGGGGCTGGATCCCGGTGCCGACTGGCTGCCCATAGCGCCTGCGGCCCACTACCTCTGCGGTGGCATCCTGACCGACCTGGATGGAGCCACGACGTTGCCCGGCCTCTGGGCGGCCGGCGAGGTTGCGTGTGCGGGCATCCACGGCGCCAACAGGCTGGCATCCAACTCCCTCCTCGACGGGATGGTGTTCGGAGCACGGGTCATAGAGGCCGTGGCAGCCGGCAGAAGGGGGCCGTCCCCGACGGGAGCGATGGAAGCCGTGGCGGGCCTCGTCGGTGGTCCGCCCCCTCCGAGCCCACCGCCGGGGTACGCGACCACGGGCGGTGGAATCGCCGCTGAGCGCCTGGTCGTCGACCTGCCTGCCGTCGGGGGCGGCGACGGGGACCCGGCAGAGGTGAGGGCCGACCTCCAGCAGGTCATGACGAGGGAGGCCGGTGTGGTCAGGACCGGCGAATCCCTCGCCGCCTGGTCGTCTGCTGACGATGTCGAGGCGCCGACAAGGTTGGAGGGGGCCCCACAGCGGGGCAGGCTGGGAGGGCGTGGACGAGCACACCCCCACTTCAGGGCCCATCGGCGGCCCCTCTGCCGATGCGCTGTTCGCAGCGCCGGCGCACGAGGTGCGCGCTGCCGTGGGTCGGGCCCTGGCCGAGGACCTGACCCCGCTGGGCGACCTGACCGCTTCGCTGGTGGCCCCCGACGCCGTCGCCGTGAGAGCACTCGTCGCCTGCCGGAGCGGCGTGCTTGCCGGCTCGGTCTGTGCGACAGAGGCCTTCCTGCAGGTCGAACCGACGATCCGGCTGGGCTGGCGGAAGACCGACGGAGACCGCCTGGAGCCCGGCGACTTGATCGCGGCCATCAGCGGCCCGCTGGCGCCCCTGCTGACGGCCGAGCGCACCGCCCTCAACTTCCTCGGGCACCTGTCGGGCATCGCCACCATGGTCGCCAGGTGGGTCGAGGTCGCCGACGGGGGCGCCGTGGTGTGGGACACACGCAAGACCACGCCGGGCCTGCGGGCACTCGAGAAGGCGGCGGTGCGGGCCGGTGGCGGTGCGAACCACCGGGCCAACCTGAGCGACTGGATCATGCTCAAGGACAACCACCTCACCGGTACAGACATAGCGGTCGCCGTGAAGTCGGCCCACTCCCGTTGGCCCGGCCGCACGGTCCACGTCGAGTGTGACGACCTGGAGCAGGTCCGCGAGTGCCTGCGGGCCGGGGCCGACGCCATCCTGCTCGACGACATGACCCCCGCAGAGGTGCGTACCTGTGTCGCAGAGGCCGACAGTTGGAAGGCCGAGCACGGTCGACGGCCGCTGCTGGAGGCCTCCGGAGGGATAACGCTCGACATCCTGGCCGACTACGCGACCACAGGCGTCGACTGCATCTCGAGCGGTGCCCTCACCAACGCCTCTCCGGCGCTGGACATCGGGCTGGACCTGGAAGGTTCGGATCGATGACCGCCGGTGCGGGCGGAGGACCCACCTGATGCTGTTGACGATCGACGTGGGCAACACCCAGACCGTCATAGGGCTCTACGAGGACGGCCACCCGGGCTCCACCGCCGACTCCGGACTGCTCGAACACTGGCGCATCGGTACCGACGCGGACCGGACGGCCGACGAGCACGCCGTCATCGTCGTCAACCTGTTGCAGTCGGCCGGCTACGACCTGGATGTGGAGGGCGTCGCCGTGTGCTCGGGTGTTCCACGGGTCCTCGCCAGCCTGCGCGACATGGTCGCCCGCTACACCGACGTCGACCCGGTGGTCATAGAGCCCGGCGTCCGGACAGGCATGCCGATCCTCTACGACAACCCCAAGGAGGTCGGTGCCGACCGCATAGCCAACGCCGTGGGCGCCTTCAACCTCTATGGCGGGCCGACCGTGGTCGTCGACTTCGGGACCGGCAACAACTTCGACGTCATCTCGGCCGGTGGGGAGTTCGTGGGCGGCGCCATCGCCCCGGGGATCGAGGTCAGCCTCGACGCCCTGTTCGGGCGTGCCGCGGCCCTCGGGGCCGTCGAGTTCGTCGAGCCGCGCAGCGTCATCGGCAAGAGCACCGTCGAGTCCCTGCAGTCGGGCGCCGTGTACGGCTTCGCGGCCCAGATCGACGGGATGATCGAGCGATTCCGGGCCGAGCTGGGCGACTGCACCGTGATCGCCACCGGGGGCCTTGCCCATCTGGTGGCGCCGGTAGCCGCGTCGATCCAGTTCGTCGAGCCGTACCTCACCCTCCACGGGTTGCGGCTGGTCTACGCCCTCAACCGGGAGCGCTGAGCAGGATGAGCGGCCCAGACGACGACACGACGCCGTACCGCTTCGAACCGACCACGACGGCTGCCGCCCTGCACGATGAATACGGCGGGCTGGACGACGGCGCGGAGACGGGGGTCGAGGTCACGATCGCCGGCCGGCTCATGCTGCGGCGGGACCAGGGCAGGCTGGCCTTTGGCGTTCTGCAGGACTCCACCGGCCGGATCCAGTTGTTCGCGGCCGAGGCCACCACCCCGGACTTCGAGGGGTTCACCGGCCTGCACCTCGGCGACTGGGTCGGGGTGACCGGCGAGGTCATCAGGACGCGCCGCGGCGAGTTGTCGGTCAGGGTCGGTTCGTGGGTCCGCCTGGCCGAGGCCCGCAGGCCGTTCCCCGACAAGTGGCACGGCATAACCGACCCCGACACCCGGTACCGGCAGCGCTACGTGGACCTGTGGGTCACGGACGACGCCAGAAGGCTGTTCGTCCTGCGGAGTAGGGCCCTGTCCCTGATCCGCCGTTGGCTGGAGGAACGCGGCTTCATCGAGGTAGAGACGCCGGTCTTCCACCCCATTCCCGGCGGTGCCGCCGCCCGGCCGTTCACCACCCACCACAACGCCCTGGACCTCGAGGTGTACCTCCGCATAGCCCCCGAGCTGTACCTGAAGAGGCTGACCGTCGGCGGGTTCGAGCGGGTGTTCGAGATCGCCCGCGTGTTCCGCAACGAGGGGCTGTCGACCCGACACAATCCCGAGTTCACGATGCTCGAGCTGTACCAGGCCTATGCCGACTACGGAGACATCATGGTGCTGGTGGAGGAACTGGTCGCCCACCTGGCCGTGGAGCTGCTCGGCACCACGAGCCTCGCCTATGACGGCCGCGACATGGACCTGTCCACACCCTGGCGGCGTGCGTCCCTGCTGGAACTGCTCGAGGAGCACGGTGGGCTGAGGGTCGACCTGGACACGCCCCGCGAGGACCTGGTGAGGTACTGCGAGGAACGCGACATCACCGTGGAGGACCACCACGGCCCGGGCAAGTTGATCCTGGAGCTCTACGAGAAGACCACCGAGCCTGAGTTGTGGGGGCCGATCTTCGTGACCGACTACCCGAAGGAGGTGTCGCCGCTGGCGCGCGACCATCGCAGCCTCCCCGGGTTCGTGGAGAGGTTCGAGGGCATCGTGGCCGGCCGTGAGCTGTGCAACGCCTTCACCGAGTTGCTGGACCCCGACGAGCAGCGGGCACGCTTCGGCGCCCAGGAGGCCGACAGGGCCGCCGGGGACGACGAGGCCATGGTCGTGGACGAGGACTACCTGCGCGCCCTCGAGTACGGCCTGCCGCCGACGGGTGGTCTCGGGATCGGCATAGACCGGCTGATCATGCTGCTCGGCGACACGCAGGCGATCCGCGACGTGATCCTGTTTCCGACGATGCGGCCCGAGCAGGGCTGAAGGGGCACCCCGGGGGTCGGCTGGTCGGGGCCAGGGCCCGGGTTCAGACGGTGATGTCCACGACCTGTGCCAGCAGGAGGTCACAGGTGGACCTGAGCGTGCACACGGCCGGCGTGGTCGAGAGGCCGTCCAGCGCCGCCCGCGCCCGGTCCGTGAACGAGACGGCCGTGTCCGTGGCCGTGAGGATCGCGGGATCGGACCGCACCAGCCGGCGCGCCCGGTCGCGGGTTTCAGGGTCGATGGGGCCGCCCAGCAGGCCCCGGAGTTCGTCGCCGGCGGGCCCTGCCATGGCGAGGATCACAGGCAGCGTGTAGACGCCCTCGACCAGGTCGTTGCCGGCCGGCTTGCCCAACTGCTCGTCGGTGGCCACCACGTCCAGGATGTCGTCGATCACCTGGAATGCCATGCCGTAGTGGTGGCCGAAGTCCGTGACCGCCTCGATCAGGTCCCGTGGGTGTCCGGCCACTATGGCACCGACCCGCGCCGACGTGGCGAGGAGTGCGGCCGTCTTGCCCGATATGGACGCCAGGTAGGCCTCTGCCGAGCGGTCCACGTCGAAGGCGTGCCGCATCTCGCGCACCTGGCCCTCGCAGAGGGCGGCGATGGTGGTGGCGAGGAGGCCGGCCACCTCGGTGCCGAGGTCGGCCGCTATCTCCGAGGCCCGGGCCAGGAGGTAGTCACCGGCCAGGATGGCCTCGAGGTTGCCCCACCGGGAGTTGACGCTCTGCACGGTGCGCCTGGTGTCGGCACCGTCCATCACGTCGTCGTGGTACAGCGAGCCCTGGTGGACCAGCTCGACGGCCACGCCGCCCCTGACGACGTCGACCGTAGCCGCCCCGGGCTCCTCGTCGAGCACTAGGGAGGCGGTGATCGTCAGGGCCGGCCTGACACGCTTGCCGCCGGCATCGATGAGGTGCCTGGCAACTTCTGTCAGGAACGGGTCGTTGGCTTCCACGACCCGTCGGAGCTCCGCTTCGACCCGGCCGAGGTCGGCCGCCATGCCGGGGAGGTCCAGGAGGGAGGTGGGGTTCGCCACCCGCCGAGGATACGGCAGGAGTCGCCCGTTGGTCACCTACGAGCACGGGTACACTTGTCACGTTCGCTAGTCACGCAGGAGGCGACCGGTTGTTCGAGCGGTTCACCGACAGGGCCCGACGGGTCGTTGTGTTGGCGCAGGAAGAGGCGCGCCTCCTGAACCACAACTACATCGGAACCGAGCACATCCTGCTCGGCCTCATCCACGAGGGCGAGGGAGTGGCTGCGAAGGCCCTCGAGTCGCTGGGCATCTCGCTGGAGGCGGTACGCAGCCAGGTCGAGGAGTTGATAGGCCAGGGCGGCAGTTCGCCGAGTGGGCACATCCCGTTCACTCCGAGGGCCAAGAAGGTGCTGGAGTTGTCGTTGCGCGAGGCACTCCAGCTCGGGCACAACTACATCGGCACCGAGCACATCCTGCTCGGCCTCATCCGCGAGGGCGAGGGCGTCGCCGCCCAGGTGCTCGTCAAGCTGGGCGCCGACCTGTCACGGGTCCGCCAGCAGGTCATCCAGCTCCTCTCCGGCTATTCCGGTTCCGGCGCCCCCTCCGGCGAGAAGGCCGGTGTCACATCCAGGGGCGGCGGTGGTGACTCGGCGTCCGGATCGCTGGTCCTGGACCAGTTCGGCAACAACCTCACCAAGGCGGCCCGCGAGAAGAAGCTGGACCCGGTCATCGGCCGCCAACGCGAGACCGAGCGGGTCATGCAGGTGCTGTCCCGCCGCACCAAGAACAACCCGGTCCTGATCGGGGAGTCCGGCGTCGGCAAGACGGCCATCGTCGAGGGCCTGGCCCAGATGATCGCCAACGACGAGGTGCCCGAGACCATCGCCGGCAAGCAGGTCTACACCCTCGACCTGGGGGCCCTCGTCGCCGGCAGCCGGTACCGCGGCGACTTCGAGGAACGCCTCAAGAAGGTCCTCAAGGAGATCAAGACACGGGGCGACATAGTCCTGTTCATCGACGAGATCCACACGCTGGTCGGGGCCGGTGCGGCAGAGGGCGCCATCGACGCTGCTTCCATTCTGAAGCCCATGCTGGCGCGAGGCGAGCTTCAGACGATCGGCGCCACGACCCTCGACGAGTACCGCAAGCACTTCGAGAAGGACGCCGCGCTCGAGCGCCGGTTCCAGCCGATCAGGGTGGATGAACCCACGGTCGCCCACACGATCGAGATCCTGAAGGGCATCCGCGAGCGGTACGAGACCCACCACAGGGTCACCATCACCGATCAGGCACTGGTGGCGGCGGCCAACCTCGCCGACCGCTACATCACCGACCGCCACCTTCCCGACAAGGCCATCGACCTGATCGACGAAGCCGGCTCGCGGCTGCGGATCAAGCGGATGCACACGCCCGAGGACCTGCGGGAACTCGAGTCTTCGCTGAACGAGATCGTGCTCCGCAAGAAGGCCGCCGTCGAGTCCCAGGACTTCGAGGAGGCCGGCCGCCTGCGTGACCAGGAGAAGGAACTCCTCACCAAGAAGGAGGCCAAGGAGTCCGAGATCAGGTCCTCGGGCGTCGACCTGTTCGACGAGGTCGACGAAGAGGCGATCGCCGAGGTGCTATCGGTCTGGACCGGCATCCCCGTGTACAAGCTCACCGAGGAGGAGACCCAGAAACTCCTCCACATGGAGGACGAGTTGCACAAGCGGGTCATCGGCCAGGAGGACGCCATCAAGGCTGTCAGCCAGGCCATCCGCCGCACCCGCGCCGGCCTGAAGGACCCCAAGCGGCCGTCAGGATCGTTCGTCTTCCTCGGGCCCTCCGGCGTCGGCAAGACAGAGTTGGCCAAGACCCTGGCCGAGTTCCTGTTCGGCGACGAGGACGCCCTCATCGCCCTCGACATGTCCGAGTACATGGAGAAGCACACCGTCAGCCGGCTCGTAGGCTCGCCTCCCGGCTACGTCGGCTACGACGAGGGCGGCCAGTTGACCGAGGCGGTCCGCCGGCGTCCCTTCTCCGTGGTGCTGTTCGACGAGGTCGAGAAGGCCCACCCCGACGTCTTCAACACCCTGCTCCAGATCCTGGAGGAGGGCAGGCTCACCGATGCGCAGGGCCGCACCGTCGACTTCCGCAACACGGTCCTTATCATGACGTCGAACCTCGGTACAGCCGACCTGCGCAAGGCCAACCTGGGGTTCGCCAAGGCCGACGAGGCCGTCTCCTACGAGCGGATGAAGGTCAAGGTCCAGGACGCCCTGAAGGCCCACTTCAAGCCGGAGTTCCTGAACCGGATCGACGACACGATCGTGTTCCACGAACTGACGGTGTCCGAGGTGACCCGGATCGTCGACCTCATGATCCGCCGGATCTCGACCCAGTTGGCCGGACAGGGCCTGGGCTTCGAGCTCACCGATGCCGCCAAGGAATTCCTGGCCCGCGAGGGCTACGACCCGACGATGGGCGCCAGGCCGTTGCGCCGCGCGATCCAGCGCCTGGTCGAGGACCCGCTCAGCGAGCGGCTGCTCAACAAGGAGTTCACGGCAGGTGAGATCATCGTCGTCGACATCGACCAGGCTGACGGTGACGGGACCGCCGACGCCGATAGGGCCGACAAGGCCGAGGGTGACGGCGCTGCGACGCTGGTCTTCCGTGCCATCGCAGGCTTCGAGCCGCCTACCGTCGAGATGGCGGTCGAGGCCGCCGACTAGCCATCTGCTGACGGGCCATCTGCTGACGGGCCCCGGTCCGTCCCGTGCGGCCTAACGTCCTGCCCATGACTCACCCGGTGTCCCGACCCGTGGCCCGTCCGGTGGGTGGCCCGGCGAGGCTGCTGCCCGCCCTCGTGGGCCTGGTCGTGCTCCTCTCGGCATGCAGGGCCACCTCCACGGTGTCGATCCATGTGGCCGAGGACGGTTCGGGCCTTGTGGAGGTGGCGGTGGTGCTGGACGACGAGGCTGTCGAGGCGGTCGGCGGAGTCGACCACCAGATTCGCCTCGACGACCTGTCAGACGCCGGTTGGGAGGTGGACGGCCCGAGCCGGTCCGACCACGATGGCCTCACGACCGTCACCGCCTCGAAGCCCTTTGAGGTACCCGACCGGTTGCCCCCCATCCTGGGCGAGATAGCCGGTCCCAGGGTGTTCGACGGCATGGTCCTCGTGCGCGAGCGCACGTTCGCCAGGACGACATGGCGCCTGGAGGGCCTCGTCGACCTCTCCGCCGGGCTGGCCCTGTTCAGCGACCCGGACCTCGCCGTCACCCTGTCCGGCCTCCCGCTGGGCCGCACGTCGGCCGAACTGGCGGCGCTGGCAGGGTGCGAGACCGGGTGCGATCCTGCCGATTCGTTCAGCATGGACCTCGTCGTGACGATGCCGGGTGAGGTGGTCGGCAACACGGACCTGGTCGACTCCGCCACCGCACGGTGGACCATCGACCTGGGTGGGCGGACACCGACCGTCGTGGAACTCTCGGGGTCTGTCGTGGACCGGGCCCCCCGGTTGTGGCTGGGCGTCGCGTTCGTGTCGGCGGCGCTGCTTCTGCTGGTGATGGTGTTCCAGGTGGCACGGCGACTTCTCGGTCACCACCCGGGCCCCCGGCGAGACAGACATGCCCCGGCTCCGGTTCGCAGAAGCAGGCGGGCGACGGAGATCGTCGAGCAGACGCCGGACACCCGGGTGGAACCGGAGCCCCGACGGCTGGAACTGGTCGTGCTGGGAGGCGTGGGCGTCGTGTGGGACGGCGGCACGGACCCGGAGGGACTCCTGGTCTCGTTCGTGAGGGCGAGGAGAGGCATCGCGGACTCCCGTGAGGTGGCCGACCGGTATCGGGCAGCCAGCCTCGGACAGGTGTCGTCGGGCGAGTTCTGGGCCTCGGTAGGCGTCGAGGGCGACCCGGACGAGATCGACGAGGAGTACCTGGCAGGTGTACGGCTGAGGCCCGATGTGATGGCCTTCCTGGAGCAGATGGCCGAGCGGGAGCTGACCGTGGCCTGCCTCACCAACGCCGTGCTGCCGTGGACGAAGCTGCTCCGGGCGCGGTTCGACCTGGACAGGATGATCGGGCACTGGGTGGTCAGTGGCGAGATCGGTGCCCGCAAGCCCGGCCAGGCGATGTTCGAGGCGCTGAGGCGCATGTCGGACGTGACCTTCCGGAACATGCTGCTCATCGACTCTGAGCAGTCGGCGCTGGAGGCCGCACGCGGCATGGGGATGTCCACCGTGCTCATGCGCGGTACGGCCCTGATCCCCGAGGGCTTCGCCCATCCGACCATCGACGGGTTCGCCGGCCTGTTCCGGCAGACCGGGGGCTAGCGGGCGCAGGCCCCGGGCCGGGCGTCGCCGGGCACCGGAGCCCGGGGCGCTGTCACAGCACCTCTCTACGGTCTGCACCATGTCGACGCAGCCGGAAACGACCACGACCGGGCCTGCCTCAGTAGAGCCCTCCTCCAGAGAGCCTATGACCGGTGAACCGACCTCCCCGGTGAGAGCCCCCGGCCACCGGGACCCGGTGGCACACGACCCACCGGTCGGGGCGCCCCCTCACATTCTGCCCCGAGGCATGCTGCCCCACCGAAGGACGGGACGATCTGCCTTCGTCTGTGCCGAGTGTGGCGCCTCGCAGCCGAAATGGGTGGGGCGTTGCCCCGGATGCGGTGAATGGAACACGTTGGCCGAGGCGTCGGCGGGCGGCGCACCGTCGGCCGACACGGGTGAGGCCGTGAGGATCACCGGGGTGTCCACCGCGTCCTTCGCCGCGGTTCCCACGGGGGTGGGCGAGCTGGACCGTGCGCTGGGGGGCGGCCTCGTACCCGGTTCGGTGACGCTGCTGGGCGGAGAGCCGGGAATCGGCAAGTCCACGCTGACCCTCCAGTTGGCCGCTGAGAAGGTGCGCCGGGGCGGCTGTGCGCTGTTGGCCAGTGCCGAGGAGTCGCCGGCGCAGGTGAGGGGCCGGGCCGAACGGCTGGGTGCGCTCCACGACGACCTGTGGCTCACGGGCGAGACGTCGGTGGAGTCGATCATCGGCCTCCTCGACCGCATCCGACCCGACCTGCTCATCGTGGACTCTATCCAGACTGTGCATGTCGACGGATCGGGAACCGCGTCGACTGCGGCGGCTCCGGGGAGTACCGCCCAGGTCCGGGCATGCGCCCATCGTCTGGTCGCCGAGGCGAAGGTGCGGGGCGTGGCGATCATCCTGGTGGGGCACCTCGTGAAGGACGGCTCCCTGGCAGGCCCCAAGGTGCTCGAGCACGCCGTCGACACGGTGGTCGAGCTGACCGGCGACCGTCACCACTCACTTCGGTTCCTCAGGGTCGTGAAGCACCGGTTCGGACCGACCGACGAGCTCGGCCTGTTCGAGATGGCGGGCGACGGCCTCAGGTCGGTCGACGATCCCAGCCGGCTGTTCCTCGCCGACAGGGCTGCCGACGTGGCCGGCTCCGTGGTGCTGCCCGCCATGGTCGGGCACCGACCGCTGCTGGTCGAGTTGCAGGCACTGCTGGTGAGGGCCACCACGCCGCACCCGAGGCGGTCGTCGCAGGGCGTCGATTCCCGGCGCCTGGCGCTGCTCCTGGCGGTCCTCGAACGGCGCGCCTGCCTGGACCTGGGCCAACTCGACGTCTACGTCACGGCGGTCGGCGGGGTGCAGGTGACCGAGCCCGGTGCGGACCTGCCGCTGGCACTGGCTGTGGCCTCGGCGGTCACGAACAGATGTCTGGGTGCCGATGTCGTGGCATGCGGAGAGGTGGGCCTGGGAGGCGAGGTGCGTCAGGTGGCGGGCCTCGAGCGGCGGCTGAACGAGGCCCACCGGCTTGGCTTCAGACGGGCGATCCTGCCCGGGTCGGCACCCGAACCCCCAGAGAGCATGTCGGCGATGAGGGTCCGGACGCTAGCCGAGGCGGTCGCCGTGGCGGGGCTGCTTCCCGAGCCGATACAGGGGGCACGCCCGTCGGACCCCTTCCGTTAGGTTGGGGCCATGCGAATCCGACTTCCCTCCGGAACCACCGCCGAACTCGTGCATCCTGCATCGGGCCCGGCCGAACGGGGCCTCGTCGTCATTCCCGACCTCATGGGGATGCGGCCCCTCTTCGACGAGATGGTGGCCCGGCTGGCCGAGGAGAACTCCTGGTCGGTGTGTTCGTTCGAGCCGTACCCGGGCCAGGAGCACCTCGAGGTGTCCGAGCGCCAGACGGCGGCGGCAGGCCTCACGGATGACCGGGTGCTCGGCGACGCCTCCGCCGCGGCTGACGCCACGGGCGCCGCCACGGTCGGGGTCCTGGGGTTCTGTATGGGTGGCATGTACACCCTCAAGGTGGCGGCCAGCGGGCGCTTCGACCGCCACTGTGCGTTCTACCCGCAGATCAGGGTCCCCGAACTGTGGCGTGGCTCCGGGCAGGGCGAGCCCCTGGAGGCGCTGGAGGCCGTCGATGCCTCGTCGGTGCTGGCGATCGTCGGCTGCGACGATTCGTACACGCCCCCCGACGACGTCGACGGGCTGGAGGCGACCGGGGTGACCGTCGTGCGCTACCCGGGTGCCGACCACGGGTTTGTCCACGATCCGACCCGTCCGGCACACCGGGCGGAGGACGCTGCCGACGCCTGGTCGCGCGTGATCGCCTGGCTGCGGGGTTGAGCGTGGTACCCGAACAAGCGGGCAGGCGTTCCCGCCGACGGGACCGGGTCAGCGTGCCCTGATGGTGAGTTGCTCGCGGTTGGTCACGCGGTAGGTGCGGTCGATCTGCTCTATCCAGCCCAGCCGGATGAACGATGCGATCGCCTTGTTGACCCGTTCACGGGACGCGCCCACCATGCCCGCCAACTCCTCCTGGGTCATCGGTAGGAAGAACTCGTCGGACTCGCCTGCCAACTCGAGAAGGCGCTTCGCCGTGCGACCGGTGACATCCAGGAACACGGAATCCGCCAGCGCCTCGTCCATGCTCCGGAGGCGCTCGGCGAGCATCTCGACCACCGGCCACAGCAGCACCGGGTTGTTCTCGTAGAGGCTCCGGACGGGACCGTAGGGAACCGCAGTTACCACCGACGTCTCCAGCGACCGGGCCTCTGCCGACCGGCCCCGACCACTGAACAGTCCCATCTCGCCGAACAGGTCGCCCGACTCCATGAGGGCCACCATCGACTCACGTCCGTCGATCGACTTGTTGGCGATCGCTATGCGCCCGGAGACCACCACGTACATCTCGCCGGGCTCGTCACCCTCCCTGAAGATCACGTCGCCGCGGCGGAACTCGCGGTCGCTCGCACCGGCCAGCACAGCGTCCAGGTCCGTGTCGTCGAGCCCGCCGAAGAGGGCGGTCTTCTGGAAGAGGGTGGTGTCCGGCATCTCGGGTGGCCATGCTAGTTATGTGCAGCAGCACCCACCGGCATTGCCCGACTACGAGAGCCCGCGCCCGTCGGGTACGGGGCGCGTCCTGTGAGCGTCTGGACGGTGGTGGTGGCCGCCGGTGACGGTCGGAGGTTCGGGTCCGACAAGTCGGTGGCGGACCTGGGTGGTCGGCCCGTGGTGGCCCACTCGGTGGCGACCGCTTCCGGAGTGTCCGGCGGCGTGGTGGTCGTGGTGGCTCCCGGGCGGATCGACGAGGTGCGGCCACTCCTGGTGGGGGTCGACGGCGCGGTCGAGGTGGTCGAGGGTGGCGACACCCGTTCCGCATCCGTGCGGGCAGGCCTCGCCGCTGTACCGGACGGAGCCGAGATCGTCCTTGTCCACGATGGCGCCAGGCCCCTGGCATCGACACGCCTCTACGAACGGGTGATCGATGCGGTGAGGGACGGTGCCGATGCGGTCGTGCCCTGCACACCGGTCCACGATTCGTTGAGGTCTCCCGTCGGTGGGCCGATCGACCGCGACAACGTGCTCGTCGTGCAGACGCCGCAGGGGTTCCGGGCATCGGTGCTCCGTGCCGCCCACGCAGGTTCGGCCGAGGCGACCGACGACGCCACGCTGGTCGAGGCCGACGGTGGCAGAGTGGTCGTCGTGGACGGCGAGACCGACAACCTCAAGATCACCAGTCCCGTCGACCTGGATGTGGCCCGACAGTTGGTCGACGCCCGGACGGAGGCCGATGTCGGCGAAGGGCGCATCGGCGGGGGACCCATCCGGATAGGGCAGGGCTTCGACATCCACCCGTTCGTGGACGATCCGGATCGACCTCTGGTGCTGGGAGGCGTGGTGTTCGAGGGCAGGGGCCTCGGCGGGCACAGCGACGCCGACCCCGTGGCACACGCCTGTACCGATGCACTGCTCGGAGCCGCAGGCCTCGGAGACATCGGCCTGCACTTCCCCGATAGCGATCCCCGCCTGGCGGGCGCCGACAGCCTCGTCCTGTTGGCCGAGGCCGTGGCGATCGTGCGTCGTGCCGGCTGGGAGATCTCCAACGTCGACTGCACCGTCGTCCTGGAGGAACCCCGGCTCGCCCCGAGGCGCTCCCAGATGCAGGACGGCCTGGAGGCGGTCATAGGCGCTCCGGTGTCCGTGAAGGGAAAGCGGGCCGAGGGCCTGGGAGCGTTGGGTCGCCAGGAGGGCGTCGCATGCCTGGCCGTGGTGCTCCTCACACGCACATGAACGGCAGGGGCGGCCGCCGGGGCGGCACTCCCGGCGGTGGTCGGGCGGGGACGGGTGGCAGGACAGGTAGGGGTGGTCGCGCCAGGTCGGGGGGTGGCGGCAGGGGAGGCCGCGGCGGTTCGCCTGCCGGGGGGCAGCGCGGCAGTACCCCGGTGAGGAGCAGGTCGGGAGAGTCGCCCAGGGGACTCGGCGGCGAACAGGTCGAGGGCCGGCATGCCGTACGCGAGCTTCTGCTCGCCGGCAACCGTCGGACCCGTGAGGTGCTCCTCGCGGGCGACCTGGACCAGGCGCCGATCCTCGACGACATCATCGACCTCGCTGACGAGGCGAGGGTCCCGATCCGCGAGCTGTCCCGTTCGAAGTTCGAGTCCCTGGCCCGCACCGAGGCGCCCCAGGGGGTCGTGGCGATGGCGGCACCCCTACGCGACCACGGTCTCGAGGTCCTGTTGCAGCGTGACTCCTCGGGCACCGTCCCCTTCCTGCTCCTCCTCGACGGGATAACAGACCCGGGCAACCTGGGCGCGATCCTGCGGTCGGCCGAGTGCGCAGGCGTGACCGGCGTGGTCCTGCCCCGCCACCGGGCCGCCAGGGTGACCGCCACTGCGACCAAGGCCGCCGCCGGTGCGATCGAGCACCTGCGCCTGGCGAGCGTGTCCGGGCTGCCGAAGGCCCTCGGCCTGCTGGCGGAGGCGGGCGTGTGGTCGGTGGGCCTGGACTCGGTGGGCGACGTGGTGGTCCACGAGTTGGCCGTGGCCGACCAGCCGGTGGCGCTGGTCATGGGCGCCGAGGGGGCGGGGCTCTCACGGCTGGTGCGGGAGCGGTGCGACACCCTGGTGCGGATCCCGCTGCAGGGTGTCCTGGCGTCGATGAACGTCTCGGCGGCCGCTGCCGTGGCGCTGTTCGAGGTGGCACGCCACCGCTCCTGAGCTGGAGCCCGAGGTCGGATTCGAACCGACGACCTGACGCTTACAAGGCGCCTGCTCTGACCAACTGAGCTACTCGGGCATGATGGCGCGGTTCGTGGCGCGTAATGGCCGGTTGCCGCAATCCCAGTGGTCCTGAGGCTAACGACGCCGATTCGCCGGCATGTGGCAGCACCTTGGCGGGGTTGGAACGCGGTCGGGACGCCGGTGGTCAGGCGGGTGCCGAAATGGTCGGGGTCGGGCCGGGGCTCCTGGTGGTAGCGCCGAACATATGATCGCGGGTCTGGACCACTGGCTGTAGGGGATGAGATGGGCTGGGAAGAGGTCGATGAGGGCTGGGGTCGGCTGGCCAGGGACTGGGCCTATCTCATGGAGCCCAGCTTCTGGCCCGAGTTCGACCAGGTACTGCGTGACGCAGGTGTCGGTGAGGGGACCCGCTACCTGGACGTGTGTTGTGGATCCGGCCTGGCTGCCCAGATGGCCGGTCGACGAGGCGCCGTGGTGCATGGGCTGGACGCCTCGCAGCGACTGACGGCGATCGCAGCGGCCCGGAGCCCGGACGGCGACATTCGCTACGGCGATATGCACGACCTTCCCTGGGAGGACGAGAGCTTCGACGTTGTCACCAGCTTCCGGGGCATCTGGGGGGCGAACGACCAGGCGGTCGTGGAGGCGGCTCGCGTCCTGAAGCCGGGCGGCACCCTGGCCGTGACCTTCTTGCCGATGGACGAGCCGGCGCCGTTCGACCAGTGGTGGGTGTCCATCGCCAAGGTCTCCGACCATGAGAAAGAGGTCGGCCAGATCCTCGGAAGCATCGGAGCCGAGGGTCGGGTCGAAGAGATGTGCGAGGCGGCTGGCCTGGTGCCGGGAGAGCGGCAGTGGATCCGCTTCGAGTTCGAGGGAGGACCAGAGGTCGAGGACTTCGTCCGGGCGTCACTTTCGGCAGGGCCCACCTACACAGCTGTCCAGGAGCGTGGGCAGGACGACGTCGAGGACGCCCTCCGACGCGACTTCACGCCACTGTGGGACGAGGCACTCGGTCTCCGCATCGGCGTCGTCGTCGAGTACCTGGTCGCGACCAAGCCCACCTGACCGACGGAACCCCGATCGTGGACGTCATGGAAACGAGCACCGGCGGCACGGACGCCTCCTCCATGTTCTGAGCCCGGCTGGGACGCCTCGGCCTGACTGGCTGATTCAGGACCCGTGTGGGTAGTAGATCATGGCCCCAACGAGGGGAGGCACCCCGGTTGTCTCGAGGGCACCGGCAGGGAGGCAGACCGCAGGTTTCGACAGACCGGCCGGTGTCGATGCTTGCGTTGCGCCAGACAACGTTGGCGTAAGGCTGGTGATACCGCCAGACCGGCATGTTGGAGGCGCCCCGGAATAGTTGGAACGGGGTTGGGCCGCGTTCCAAGATCTGGCAATACGCGTTCCAACCCGCGGCGGTCGCAGACCGCTGGGCTGCGGGTTCGACATTTCGCGCCATCCCCTACTCGGGCATGCGCTGATCGTACGGCCCGGACATCTTCGTCCGTCTCAACCGTCGGCAGGATCGCCCGCCCTGTGCCGAGATTCGGGGGGTGCTTGCACATCCCGCCGGAATCGGAGGATGATCACACCGTGACCCTTACGCAGCGAGATCGGGAAATACTGAATTTCGAGCGGACCTGGTGGAACGATCCGGCACCAAAGGACGTCCAGGTCCTGGAGCGGTTCGAGTTGTCGGCCACCCGCTACCACCAGTTGCTGAGCGCACTCCTCGACGATGCCGAGGCCATGGCCTACGACCCCCTCGTCGTCCGCAGGCTCCAGCGACACAGGGACAGGCGGCGTCGTGCACGGCTCGAGCCCCCGGCGGTCGAGGACGAAGGCAGCCGATGAACATCGTGGGCCGCAACCGGCGGGTGGGTCTTGGCCCCAGCAACGAGGCAGCCGCACCCAGGGCGGCCCTCCTGATCGCCCTGGCCGTGTTGATAGGCCTCCTGATGCTCTGGAAGGGCCTCGACACCGATGTGGGCCTGGTGGCGGGCCCGGAGGCCGCGACCGACGCAGACGACACCCAGGTCGTCGACGCATCCACCGACACGGTTCCCGAAGCGGCCGACTCGCCCGCTGCCACGGCTGGGACCGACATGCCGGCTACCCCGGACCCGGCGACGGTGACCAGCGCCGCCCCGGCCACGACCGCCCCCCTCTTCCCGGCACGCCCCGCCAACGAGGTGACGGTGCTGGTGGCCAACGGTTCCGGCATGGGGGGTGCCGCAGGTGCGATCACCGACGTGTTGAATCCCCGCGGCTACTCGCTGGAGTCACCGGCGAACGCCGACCGGACCGAGAGGTCGGGCATCTTCTACAGGAACGGCTTCGCTGTCGAGGCCAGGATGGTGATGGAGGTCGTGGCACCGGGTAGTCCCGACCTGTTGGCCCAGATGCCGCAGGGGGGCCTCGCAGTGCCCGAGGGCACCCTGGATCGCGTCGCGAACGCCGACATCGTGGTGATTCTCGGCGCGGACGGCGTCATCTACTCGGGCTGAGGCATCCCAGGTGCGGGTGGTTGCCGCGCCCGACAAGTTCCGGGCCACCGGTTCAGCCACGCAGATCGCCGCCGCCGTGGCCCGAGCTGTCGCCAGGCACGGAGGCAGCACCACCGTCCTGCCCATGGCCGACGGCGGAGAGGGCACGCTCGACGTGCTCGGGGGACCAAACCGGACCACGGTGGTCGAGGGGCCCCTCGGTGATCCGGTCGATGCCGCCTGGCGGTTGGAGGGCGGAACCGCCGTGATCGAGATGGCCCGGGCCTCGGGAATAGCGCTGGTCGGAGGATCAGCCGACAACCGGCCGCTGGACGCCACCACCACTGGCACCGGTCAGCTGATCCTGGATGCCGTCGAGAAGGGGGCCCGTCGACTGATCGTTGGGCTGGGTGGCTCGGCCACCACCGACGGAGGCCTGGGGGCGCTCGCCGCGATGGGATCGCCGGCCCGATTCCGGGGTGTGGAGTTGCTGGTCGCCTGCGACGTACGGACCCGCTTCGTGGAAGCCGCCGAGGTCTTCGGACCGCAGAAGGGTGCCAGCCCCGCCCAGGTCAGGATGCTCCGCGGCCGACTCGAGCGACTCGTCCAGGTCTACGAGGAGAAGTACGGCGTGGCCGTGGGGAACCTGTCCCGGTCCGGGGCCGCCGGGGGTCTGGCGGGCGGCCTTGCCGCCATCGGAGCCGAACTGGTCGACGGCGTGGACCTGATCGCGGAGGAGGTGGCACTCGACGAGGCGGTGGCGGGGGCAGACCTGGTCGTGACCGGCGAGGGCCGACTGGATGCGGGCTCGTTCGAGGGCAAGGTGGTCGGTGGGGTCGCTGCGTACGCCGCCGCCGCAGGCGTGCCTCTGCTGGTCGTGGCGGGTCGTGTCGATCCGGATGTGGCGGGTCGTGTCGAGGCGATCTCCCTGGTGCGCCGGTTCGGTGAGGAGAGGGCGCTGGAGGACACGCTGTGGTGTGTCGAGGAGGCCGTGTCCGACCATCTCGGGGCCCTCGGCCGGGGAGGGGAGCGCTGAGCGGCCGGGTGTGGAATCCCGACTGCTTTGGTAGGGTTTGGTCTCTTCCAGGCGACCGTCCGGGGCGATCCCGACACAGCGCCCCGGTCCGACGAACAGGTGACCCGATGGCCGTGACAATCCGTATCCCCACCACACTGCGCCCCCTCACGGGGGGAGCGCCCGAGGTGGTGGTCGAGGCGGCGACCGTGGGGGAGGCGATCGCGGCCCTGGAGGCATCGCATCCGGGCTTCGGCGAGCGGATCCTCGACGAGGCCGGCGCCCTGCGCAAGTTCGTCAACGTGTTCGTCAGCGACGACGACGTGCGCTTCCTGGACGGGTTGGCCACACCTGTCCCGGACGGTGACACCGTGGCGATCGTGCCGGCCGTCGCCGGTGGCTGATCCCGGCCCCTGCGGCCCGGATCGGCGCCTACGCAGCCGCGTCCCACCCTGTAGGCCCTGTCAGGTTGTGATTCGGCGCCTGTGCTGATTGGATTGGCACTCGAAGCGGGAGAGTGCCAATGGTGTGACGATCCCCGTCCCCCGGCTCCCTCCCAGGTCATCTCGCAACTCCCAGACGACCATGACCGACAGATGAACCGACAGATGAAAGGCAGCCGTTGATGGCGAAGATCATCATTTTCGATGAGCAGGCCCGCCGGGCGCTCGAGAGTGGAATGAACCAGCTGGCCGACGCCGTGCGCGTCACCCTGGGACCCAAGGGACGCAACGTCGTCCTGGACAAGAAGTGGGGTGCACCGACCATCACGAACGATGGTGTGTCGATCGCCAAGGAGATCGAGCTCGAGGATCCCTACGAGCGGATCGGCGCCGAACTCGTCAAGGAGGTCGCCAAGAAGACCGACGACGTGGCCGGCGACGGCACCACGACGGCGACGATCCTGGCCTGGTCCATGGTGCGCGAGGGCCTGCGCAACGTGGCCGCCGGCACCAACCCGATGTCCATCAAGACGGGCATCGAGGCGGGGGTCGCAGCCGCTGTCGAGGCCATCAGCGAGTCGTCCATCGACGTGTCCAGCGACAAGGAGCAGATCGCCAACGTGGCCGCCATCTCAGCCGCCGACGACGAGATCGGGGCGATGATCTCGGAGGCGATCGACAAGGTCGGCAAGGACGGCGTCATCACCGTCGAGGAGGGCCAGACCTTCGGCATGGAGATGGACCTCGTGGAGGGCATGCGGTTCGACAAGGGCTACATCTCGCCCTACTTCGTAACCGACGCCGAACGCATGGAAGCCGTGCTGGAGGATCCCTACATCCTTCTCGTGGGCTCCAAGATCTCAGCTGTCCGTGACCTTGTGCCCGCACTGGAGAAGGTCATGCAGACCAGCAGCCCCCTGGTCATCCTGGCCGAGGACGTCGAGGGCGAGGCCCTGGCGACGCTGGTCGTCAACAAGATCCGCGGCACGTTCACGTCGGTTGCCGTCAAGGCACCGGGATTCGGCGACCGCCGCAAGGCCATGCTCCAGGACATGGCGATCCTGACAGGGGGCCAGGTGATCTCCGAGGAGGTCGGCCTCAAGGTCGATGCCGTGACGCTGGACATGCTGGGCCGGGCCCGCAAGGTCGTGGTCAGCAAGGACGAGACCACGATCGTCGAAGGTGCCGGCGACGAGGCCGACATCGCCGGCCGGATCTCCCAGATCAAGGGTGAGATCGACAACACCGACTCCGACTACGACCGGGAGAAGCTCCAGGAGCGCCTGGCCAAGCTGTCCGGTGGTGTGGCGGTGCTCAAGGTCGGCGCGGCCACCGAGGTCGAGCTGAAGGAGAAGAAGCACCGCATCGAGGATGCCGTCAGCACCACCAAGGCGGCCATCGAGGAGGGTGTCGTGGCCGGCGGCGGTGTGACCCTGCTGCGTGCCCAGGATGCCGCCATCGCGGCCGCCGAGGGCATGGATGCCGACGAGGCCGTCGGCACCCGGATCGTGGCCAAGGCGCTCGAGGCGCCGCTGAACCAGATCGCCGTAAACGCCGGCCTCGAGGGCGGCGTCGTCGTCGAGAAGGTGCGGGGCCTCGACGGTCCCAACGGCCTCAACGCCGAGACCGGCGAGTACGAGGACCTCATCGCCGCCGGCATCATCGATGCCGCCAAGGTGACCCGGTCGGCGCTGCAGAACGCAGGTTCGATCGCCGCCCTGTTCCTCACAACCGAGGTCGTCATCGCCGACGCACCTGCCGACGGCGGAGCCGGTGGTGGCATGCCGGACATGGACTTCTAGCCGGGCTGTTCCACGCGACACAGTCCACCCGGAGCGCCCTACGGGGCGCTCCGTGGCGTTTTGGGGTCACGGGCGTGTTCACTGGTAGCCGTGATGGAACGACGTCGATCCCGCGGGCCGTCGGGCCGGTGAGCCGGGGGCGGACAGCCCGCGTGTTGACACGTCGCATCGACGGCGACGACAGCCGACGCGTGCCCGACTACCTGATCGTCGAGGAGCCGATGTCGATCCGGCTGGACGGCGAGTTGGTCGCCACGACCATGCGCACCCCGGGAGACGACTTCGAGTTGGCGGTCGGCTTCTGTGTGACCGAGGGCGTGCTCGCCGATGCACCGGTACGGACCATCCGGTACTGCGGCGAGGGGTCAGCCTCCGAGGGGGCCTACAACGATGTCACCGTCGACACCGGCGGCCTTGCGCCGCCGCCCACGCCCCGCCTGGGTCCTGCCTCGTCGTCGTGCGGCATCTGCGGCACGGTTGCCATCCACGAACTTCTGGACCGCCTCAGCCCCATGAGCGTCGAGCCCTTCGAGGTGTCGGTGCTCACAGGCATCGCAGGCCGGATCGCAGGCGACCAGGCACTGTTCGGCACGACTGGGTCCGTGCACGCTGCGGCCGCATTCGACCGCTCAGGCGGGGTCGTCCTGCTGCGAGAGGACATAGGCAGGCACAACGCGGTCGACAAGGTGGTGGGACGGCTCCACCTCGACGGCCGGCTGCCCGCCGGCGACCTGGGCCTGTGGGTCAGCGGTCGCGCCTCGTTCGAGATGGCCCAGAAGGCCTGGGCTGCCGGGTTCGCCGCCCTGGTGGCGGTGAGCGGCCCGTCGGCGCTAGCCGTGGAGACGGCACGCGCGGCCGGCCTGCAGTTGGCCGGCTTCGCCAGGGGATCACGCCTGAACCTGTACACCGAGGGCTGAGCGCCGGTTCGGGACTGGCCGAGGCGGGGTATCCGGCGGCGCTCCCTAGAATCCGTTGCGATGACTGATCCGGTTTCCCCCTCGCAGGGGCTCTGTGTCCTGCACCTGTTCTGCAGGGTCGACACGGCAACCGACGCCGATGCCGTCTGCGCGGCCGTGGCCTCTGCCCGTGCGGCCGGAGACCAGGTGGTCGCGGTGGCCATCGTGGGCCACAAGGCCGACATGGCACTCATGGTCCTGGGCGACGACCTCTGGAGGATCCGCGATCTGCAGACCGCCGTGGTGGCCGCAGGCCTCGAGGTGGTCGGGAGCTACGTGTCGATGACGGAGATCTCGGAGTACGCCGCCGGCGTGCCCGACGAGATGAAACAGGCCCGCCTCTACCCGCAACTTCCGCCCGAGGGCAAGCCGGCCTGGTGTTTCTATCCGATGTCCAAGCGGAGGGTGGTAGGTGCCAACTGGTTCACCCTGCCCTTCGACGAGCGGATGGGGCTGATGCGCGAGCACGGTGCGTCGGGCCGGACATTCGCCGGTCGGATACTCCAGGTGGTCACGGGCTCGACGGGTGTCGACGAATTCGAGTGGGGCGTCACCCTGTTCGGCGAGCGGCCGGATGA
>DQOF01000031.1 GCA_015658775.1 Acidimicrobiia bacterium
CCACGAGGCCCAACACGGCGATGAGCGGTGCCGCCACCAGGCGGTTCCGTCGTTGACTCATGGGATCAGCTCTCTCTCGAATCGACTCTTTTTTCGCTTCTCTTTAGGCACTCTTGAAGCAGCGGACCGCCTAGGGCAGCAGCAGGATGAAGACGACGAAACCGATCAGGGCCAGTGCCTCGGTGAATGCGATTCCGAGGAACATCGTCGTACGGGCCATGCCTGCGGACTCGGGCTGGCGGGCCATCGCCGAGATGGCGTTGCCGACCACGATGCCGATGCCGATGCCCGGGCCGATCGCCGCCAGGCCGTAGCCGAGGCCGGCGCCGATGGCCTTGAGGCCCTCGACCACTTCGCCGGCTGCCGTTTGCGCCAAAACATTCAGCACTTGGTTTCTCCTGGTTTCTGTGTTGTCGGGTCGGAGTGTCCGAACCCGCTGGTTGGGGAACTTGCCTGTCAGATTGGTTGTCAGATGGTCTGTCGAGCAGGTCGTCAGTGGGCGGGATGCATGGATCCGCCGATGTAGACGGCCGTCAGGATCGTGAAGATGAACGCCTGCAGCACCGAGACGAGGATCTCGAAGCCGGTCATCAGCACGAGCATCGCGAACGGGGCGACGGCGCCAATGTAGGTGGAGTCCCAGAGCACCTGGGTGAGCACTCCGAAGGTGACGAGCAGCAGGTGGCCTGCGACCATGTTGGCCCAGAGTCGGATGGCCAGGGAGAACGGCCGCACCACGAACGTCGACACCAGCTCGATCGGCGTCACGATTACGTACAGGGCGACCGGGACACCCGGCGGGAAGAGCGAGTTCCTGAGGTAGCCGCCGAGGCCCTGCGCCCGGATTCCCACCACGTTGTAGATGACCCAGACCACGATGGCGAGGGTGATCGGGAACGCCATGCGGCTGTTTGCCGGGAACTGGATGCCCGGGATGACCTCGAAGATGTTCGAGAACAGGATGAAGAAGAACATCGTGGTGAGGAACGGCATGAACTTGCGTCCCTCGGGACCGATGGTCTGCATGACCACGGACTCCTCGATGAAGTCGATCCCGGACTCGGCGACGTGCTGCACGCCGGCCGGCACGAGCGACTCCTTCGGGCGCCCGGCCAAGATGAAGATGGCGCCGGTGATGGCCGTGGCGGCCAGGTAGATGAGCGCCGTCTTGTTGACGGCGTACATGGTCCCGGAGAAGAGGATGTCGGGCCACTCGAAGAGGTGGCTGACCGGGGGGAACTCGAGGGCGAGCACGTTCACTTGGAGTGGTTCTCCTCTGGCGTGACTTGTGAGGCGGGTGCGGGCTTCAGACCGGGAAAGGCCAGCGACACCGAGACGCGCGTGGACTCCCAGACCAGGAGGCCCAGGTGGGTGACGAGCAGGGTGATGGCGAAGGGCACGGTGGCGAACCACCCGCCCGTGCGAACGACGAGGACCACGGCGGTCATCAGGCCGAGTCGGGCGATGTAACCGAACAGGACGGCTCCGAACAGGGCGTTCAGGGAGATGCGCACCGCCCGGGTGATGATGGCCGCGCCCAGCAGGAAGTTGACGGCTACGAGCGCGAGTGCGACGGCGGCCGAAGCCAAACCCGCCGAACCCCAGCCGATCGCTCCGACCGCCAGGAACAGCGGCGAGACCCACACGGCCCGCTTCGCCAGGTCACGGGCTATGTCACGCTCGGGCGTGGCCACGCCTGCCGTCTGGCCCACCTCGTTGCCCACCTCCGGGGACGTCTCGAGCATGCTCAACCCTGCGCCAGCCATGCGGCGCGACGGTCCTCGGCGGCCCGGTCCATCTGGGTGCTGTATCTGCTGCACAGCCGCCAGGTGGCGTAGCCCACGGTCACCAGCACGAAGGCGATGGTGGACACGGGGAAGATGCCAAGGCGACGGTCGACCAACCAGCCCAGCACACCGAAGATTGCGGGGGTCACGGCCAACTCGAATGCGGCGGCCAGGGCGTCGCCGAAGCCCTGCTTCAACTCACGCGTGTCGGCCTGCTGCTTCAAGACATCCTCCGACCGGCGTGCTACAGCCGATCTTGCGTCTGGTCAGTAACGGTCAAGGCTCCGGCAACCAGGTCCGAAGCGCTTGTGAATCTATTCACTAATGTGGGGAGCGACAACCTCGCCACCGGAGCCGTCGGATCCGGCCTCCCTGCCCTCCCTGCGCAGGCGCGGATGCAGGACCGTGAACAGGAGCAGGCAGACCCCGGCCACACCCATCGGGATTATGGCATCGCCCGATCCCGTGTAGGTGGGCCAGAGCACGAACCCCGACAGGAGGGCCGTCCACGCCCAGAGGATGAGGACCGCCCGCTGGTGGCCGTGGCCCAGGCCGAGGAGGCGGTGGTGGAGGTGGTCCTTGTCGGCGTGGGTGACCCGCAGCCCGCGGGTGGCGGCCCGACGCACTATGGCCCACGCCATGTCGACCAGCGGCACCCCGAGGATGAACAGCGGGATGAAGATAGGGGCGAAGAAGAAGAACGACTGGCCGCTGAACGGCGCATCCGTGCGCCCACCCACCGACACGGTCGAGGCCGCCATGAGCAGCCCCAGCAGGAGGGCGCCGCCGTCACCCATGAATATCCGGGCCGGGTGCACGTTGTGCGGCAGGAAGCCGGCGCACATGCCCACCACCAATACCGACAGCAGTGCTCCCGGGTTTCCCTCGAAGATCACGCCTGCATCGCCGAGCCTCACGGCGTAGAAGAGGAACGTGGTGGCGGCGATGGCGACGATGCCGGCGGCCAGGCCGTCGAGGCCGTCGATGAGGTTCACCGCGTTGGCGATGAGCACCACCCACACGACGGTCAGCAGCGCCGAGAGGTCGGGCGACAACAGCACCAGGTCCACGAACGGGATGCGGACCACCAGCAGCGACACGCCGACCAGGGAGAGGATGCTGCCGGCCAGGACCATGCCGGCCACCTTGGCCGGAGCCGACACGGGCCGGACGTCGTCGATCACGCCAACCGCGCATATCACCGCCGCTGCGAGCAGGACGCCGAGTATCTCGGACGGCGCTGCGAAGACCGCGGCGAAGTCGCCGATCAGCCATGCGGTCAGTGCCCCGGCGAACAGGCCCAGCAGCATCGCGGTGCCGCCCAGCGTCGGGGTCGGCCACTCGTGCACGTTGCGGTCGTCGGGGGCGACCAGCGCCCCGGCACGGACGGCCAGTCGGCTGACCACCGGGGTGGCCAGGCCGGTCGTCAGAGCCGCCACACCACCCACCACGACATAGGCAAGTCCCCCTGGCATGGTGTCAGCCCCGGGCCGGGCCTTCAGGCCGCACCGGTCAAGAGGCGTACGGCCTGAACCGGCCGCACAGGTAGGCCACCTCGCCGCGCACCGCCTCCACGACGGAGTCGTCCTCCCGGCCGCTCAGGGTGCGGGCGATGAGCTCGGCGATCACCGCCATCTCCGGCTCCTCCATCCCCTGCGTCGTGATCGACGGCGTTCCGATGCGCACGCCGCTCGTCACGAACGGCGACCGGGGGTCGTCGGGCACGGTGTTCTTGTTGAGCGTGATGCCCGCCCGGTCCAGGACGGTCTGGGCCACCGCTCCGGTCAGGTCGGGGTCGAAGGTGCGGAGGTCGACCAGCAGGAGGTGGTTGTCGGTGCCGCCCGACACCATCCGGAAGCCGTGTCCGCCCAGCGCATCGGCCAGCGCCGAGGCGTTCGCCACGATCTGGCGTGCGTAGTCGGCGAACGACGGGTCGGCGGCCTCGCGGAACGCCACCGCCTTCGAGGCGATGTGGTGCTCGAGAGGCCCGCCCTGCGAGCCGGGGAACACGGCCTTGTCGACGGCGGCCGCGTACTCGGCCTTCGACAGGATGCACCCGCCACGCGGTCCGCGGAGGGTCTTGTGGGTGGTGAAGGTGACGATGTCGCAGTACGGCACCGGGTTCGGATGCACGCCGCCTGCGATCAGGCCGGCGATGTGCGCCGCGTCGAACATGAGCACGGCGCCCACCTCCTCGGCGATGTCGCGCAGGGGCACCGGCTCGATGATGCGCGGGTAGGCGGTGGCGCCGGCCACGATCATCTTGGGGCGGTGCTTCCTCGCCCTGTCGCGCAACTCGTCGAGGTCGATGCGCTCATCGCTCTTGGTGACCCCGTAGGACACGAAGTTGTAGAGGATGCCGCTGGTATTGACGGGCGACCCGTGGGTGAGGTGGCCGCCGTGGTCGAGTCTGAGGCCCAGCACGGTGTCGCCCGGCGACAGGAGCGCCTGGTACACGGCCATGTTGGCGTTGGCCCCGGAATGCGGCTGCACGTTGGCGTGGTCGGCGCCGAACAGGGCCTTGACCCGCTCACGGGCCAGGTCCTCGACCTGGTCTATGTGGACATTGCCCCCGTAGTAGCGCTTGCCGGGGTAGCCCTCGGCGTACTTGTTGGTGAGCACCGAGCCGCTGGCCTCGAGCACCGCGGGGGAGGCGAAGTTCTCCGATGCGATGAGCTGAAGGGTGGTGTTCTGGCGTTCCAACTCGTCGTCGACGTAGCCGAAGAGCTCGTCATCTCGTGAGGTTGGCCATGGCATGGCGGACCACCTGTTCTCGTTGCCCGGCGGGTCGGGCGTATGTGGGCCGCGAGACTATCGGCCCGGATCCGCCGATGTGCCCGGCGGCTGGTCGGCCAGCGCATCTGCGAGGGCGTCGGCGGCGGGGTCGGGCGGGGCGGCGGACCGTCGGCCCACGACCAGCCGGCGGTGTGCCACCGGGTCGGACCTGACGGGGACCAGTGGTTCGGTGCCGGCCCCGGCCTGGGCGGCCGGCAGTACGGTCCAACCCAGCCCCAGGCGGACCATCTCGCTCAGCACATCGGGCTGGTTCGACTCTGCGACCACCTGGAACGGCGCCCCGAGAGCCGCCAGGCCGGCCGCGATCAGGACACGGGTGTGCGAACCGGCGGGGAAGGTGACCCAGGGTCCCCACTGCGGCGGCGGACGCAGAGCGTCGGGCTCGGGGGCGTAGACGTAGAGCGGCTCGTCGAGGCAGCGCCGGAAGTCGATCCCGTCGGGCGGCACCACCGGCTCGACGCAGACGACCACGTCGAGGTCGCCGGCGGTGAGGCCGTCCAGCAGGACGCCCGAAGGCGCCACGGTGAGGTGGAGGTCCACGTCGGGACGGCCGTGGCGATAGGCCCTGATGGCGTCGGCGCGGTGGTGGACCGCCACCACGTCGATGGCCCCGAGTCGGACCAGCCCGGATGAACCCGTGCGCTGGGCTCTGGCCCAGCGGGCCAGGTCGCCGGTCTCGGCGACGACCCGCCGGGCGTGTGCCAGCACGGCTGCGGCCTGCGGCCTGAGTTCGGTGTGGCGGCCCCGCCGCTCGAAGAGGTGAAGGCCCACCCGGCGTTCCAGTTCCGCCAGTCCCTGCGTGAGTGCCGAAGGCGTGACACCGAGGCCGGAGGCCGCCGCCGCACGGGTGGGGGCGTCGGCGGCGGCGACGAGGTACTCGAGTTGCTGCACGGTGAGGTTGGGTAGGTGGGACGACATTGCGGATCCCTGTCTCATACTTCAGTATCCCTGAATCTACCTCCTATCTGGTTGCCATCTGCTTATCCTTTCTCGCATGACAGAACCCACCATCATCGCTCCAGCCACGGGCCGCCTCGGAATCCTCACCCCAGGACTCGGCGCCGTCTCGTCCACCTTCATCGCCGGCGTCATCTCCGTGCGCAACGGGCTCTCCGTACCCATCGGCTCGGTCAGCCAGATGGCCCACATCCGCCTCGGAGACCGCGAGGAGAACCGCAACCCCCTGATCCGCGACTTCGTGCCCCTCGCCGGGTTGGACGACATCGTGTTCGGCGGATGGGACCCCATCTCGCCCAACGTGCTCGAGGCGGCCCGCACCTGCGGCGTGCTCGAAGAGCGCGACCTGGCCCCCATCTCGGCCGAACTGGAGGGCATCGTCGCCATGGACGCCGTGTTCGACCAGCGCTGGGTCAAGAAGCTCGAAGGCACCCGCGTCAAGACCATGACGTCGAAATGGGAGCAGGCCCAGGCCCTCATCGACGACATCGAACGCTTCCGCACCGAGAACGACTGCGACCGCCTGGTCGTGGTCTGGTGCGGTTCGACCGAGGCCTACCAGGAGCCCAGCGCCGTCCACGACACCGTGGCCTCCTTTGAGCAGGGCCTCAGGGACGACGACGACAACATCTCGCCCAGCCAGATCTACGCCTACGCCGCCCTCTCCAGCGAGGTCCCGTTCGCCAACGGCGCACCGAACCTGTCGGTCGACCTGCCGTGCATGCTGGAACTGGCGGCCACCCGCGGCGTGCCGATAGCGGGCAAGGACTTCAAGACCGGCCAGACGCTGATGAAGACCATGCTGGCCCCCGGCTTCAAGGCCCGGATGCTCGGCCTGCGCGGCTGGTACTCGACCAACATCCTCGGCAACCGCGACGGCGAGGTGCTCGACGACCCGGAGAACTTCAAGACCAAGGAGATGTCGAAGCTGGGCGTGCTCGACACGATCCTGCAGCCCGAGTCGTACCCCGAGCTGTACGGCAACATCGACCACGTCGTGCGCATCAACTACTACCCGCCCCGCGGCGACAACAAGGAGGGGTGGGACGCCATCGACATCTTCGGATGGATGGGCTACCCGATGCAGATCAAGGTCGACTTCCTGTGCCGCGACTCGATCCTCGCCGCACCGATCGTGCTGGACCTGGCGCTGTTCCTGGACCTGGCCCACCGGGCCGGGCAGTCCGGCGTGCAGGAATGGTTGAGCTTCTACCTCAAGGCCCCCCAGACGGCCACCGACGCCAGCCCCGAGCACGACCTGTTCATCCAGCAGACCAAACTCAAGAACACCCTGCGAGAGTGGATGGGCGAACAGCCCGTCACCCACTCAGAGGCCGGCTGACCCAGCCCACGGCTCAGGCGGGTGCAACCGACGTCGGGCCGTACTTGCACTGGGCTGCCTGCTTCGACACGCCGAGCATCGCCCCGATCTCGGACCAGCTGCGCTTGCCCTTGCGTGCGGCACGGACAGCCTCGGCGAGTTCGTCGTCGACCTGTTCGCGACGATCGGCCAGTGTGGCGATCGCCCGTAGCACCTCGATGTCGGCCACCTCGAGGTCCTCGGATTCGATGCGATCGGCCCAGTCCTCGAGGGCCCTGACCCGTTGTGTTCGGGTCCGGCTCATCCGTTCCACGCTGCCAGACGGTCAAGCCGGCGTCAACATACATTGACGATGTGGCCCCGCACCGGCATCAGGCGTTGGCGGGTTCCCGGCGCCAGAGTTGTGGGTAGAGGTCGGTGCCGATGCGGTCGCCCGACGACAGGCCCACCTCGGTCATGGCGGCGGAGTGGTCGGGGGACATGCCCTCGGGGCGGAACAACACCCGCACGTCGTCGCCCAGCCACTGGGTATTGAACACCTTCAGGTCCCGGTCGGGAGCCAGGTTGCCGGACCCGCCGTGGACGATGCGGCCGTTGAACACCACCACGTCGCCCGGCTCCATGTCCCACGACAGGATCTCGTAGGCGGCGCGGTCGCCCTCGATGTCGGGGAACGGCGACCGGTCGTCGCCCTCGTCGTAGACGACCTGGTCGCGGGCGTCGCCGTTGACCGACCCCCAGTCGATCTGACGGAACGCCGGCCAGCGGTGCGACCCCCGTACGAACTCGAGGGCGCTCACCTTGGCCACCGGCACCAGCGGCATCCACGCCGAGCAAGTCTCGAACCCCTCGACCGACCAGTACGGCTCGTCCTGGTGGAACGGGGTGCGGAACTGCATCCCGGCGGAGCGCACGAACACGGCGTCGAAGAAGAAGTTGACGGTCTCGACCTCCATGAGCCGCCCGGCGATCTCGGCCATGCCGGAGTGGAAGGCGAAGTCGCGGTACTCGGGGATGTGCAGCCACGACTGGCTGTCGTAGAAGGTGGTGCGCCCGTCGGCGTCCCGGTCCCAGAAGCGGCCCCGGTCGGAGGGCTCAGCGACGTTGCGCTCGATGCCAGCCGTCAGTGTGTCGACCCACCCGGGCCCGAACGCCCCATGCAGGCAGACGGCGCCGTCACGCGAATAGGCGGCGACCAACTCGTCGGTAACCAGTTCGGCGACCTCCATCGGACCTCCTCGTCCTTCGGGACCTGTGCTGCGCGCTGCAACGTGGCAGCCGCCGGTCAGATGCGGGTCTGGTGGCCCGCCCAGTACTCGTCCTTCAGC
Organism: Acidimicrobiia bacterium; assembly: GCA_015658775.1. Classification (GTDB taxonomy): domain Bacteria; phylum Actinomycetota; class Acidimicrobiia; order Acidimicrobiales; family MedAcidi-G1; genus UBA3125. The sequence goes on from DQOF01000031.1 coordinate 8,190, forward strand.
AGCCGCTTGTAGAGCTTGCCCGTCGGGTGCCGGGGCAGGTCGTCGCGGAAGTCGACGCTGCGCGGGCACTTCACGTCGGCCAACTGCGACCGGCAGAAGGCGATCAGCTCCCGTGCCAGGTCGTCGCCCGCGGCGGCGGGATCGACGGGCTGCACGATGGCCTTCACCTCCTCGCCGAAGTCCTCGTTGGGAACGCCGATCACCGCCACGTCGAACACGGCCGGGTGCATGGTCAGGATGTTCTCGGCCTCCTGGGGGTAGATGTTCACGCCGCCCGAGATGATCATGTGCGCCTTGCGGTCGGTCAGGTAGAGGAAGCCGTCCTCGTCGAGCCGGCCTACGTCACCGAGCGTGCTGAGGTCGTCGCCCAACCTGGCGTCTGCGGTCTTCTCGGGGTCGTTGTGGTACTCGAACTTGGCGTCGCTCCGGAAGTACACGCCCCCCTCCTCGCCGACGGGCAGCTCGTTGCCATCGTCGTCGACGATGACCACCTCGCCGAGCAGAGCCCTGCCGACCGAGCCGGGATGTTCCAACCAGTCCGCCGAGTCGGTGTAGGTCAGGCCGTTGCCCTCGGTGCCGCCGTAGTACTCGTGCAGCACCGGCCCCCACCAGTCGATCATCCGGCGCTTCACCTCGACCGGGCACGGTGCGGCGGCGTGGACGGCGGTGACCAGCGACGAGAGGTCGTACCGGGACCGCACCTCGTCGGGCAGCTTCAGCATGCGCACGAACATCGTCGGCACCCACTGGCTGGTGTGGACCCCGTGGGCCTCGATTGCCGCGAGGGCGTCCTCGGCGTCGAACCTCTCCATCACCACGACGGTGCAGCCCAGGCGCTGGTAGCCGAGGCAGAACCGCAACGGAGCCGCGTGGTAGAGCGGTGCCGGCGACAGGTAGACGACTCCCTCCTCGGCGCTGAACAGGAACCTGGCCATCATCGTGATGGAGCTGGCCCGGCCCAGCGGGGCGTTCGGCAGAGGCGACTTCACGCCCTTGGGCCGACCGGTGGTGCCCGAGGAGTAGAGCATGTCCTGGCCCTCGACGGCGTCGGGGTCGGGATCGGCAGACTGGGCGGCCACGGCGTCCTCGAAGCATGCGTGGCCGGGCAGCGGGCCGCCGAGGCTGAACCGGGTCTCGACCTTGGGTGTGGCTGCAGTGACGGCCTCCACGGCATCGGCCTTGTAGGGCGAGGTGACGAACACCCTTGCGCCGCAGTCGTCGACTATGTAGGCGATCTCATCGGCGGTCAGGCGGGAGGAGATAGCCGTGTAGTAGAGGCCCGCGTAGTGGGCTCCCCACGCCAACGGCAGGAACTCGATGCGGTTCTCGAGGCAGAACGCCATGTGGTCGCCGGTCTGCAGGCCGAGGCTCCGGAACAGGTTGGCGATTCGGTTGGCCTCGGCGTCCAGCTCGGCGAAACTCATCGACTCACCCGAGCCGTGCATGACTATTGCGGGCCGGTCGGGGGCCTCGGCTGCCCAGCGGCCCGGGTACTCGGGCTTCGTCTCGGGATCTGGCTGGGCTGCCTGCTGGGTCCCCGCGTCGCTCATGGGGGCGGACAGTACTGGCCCATCGCGTGCGGGGGCTGATCGGGGGCTGTGCCGTCGGCTCTTCGGCGGAGTGTCACATGGCGTGCGTACTCTCGTTCGACGATGACCGCGACCTTCACCTTCACCTCCTACGGCGCCGAGGCGACCGCGGCGCTCGGTGAGGCCATAGCCGTAGCCAAGGACGGCAACCCCCTGACGCCCGTGACGGTGGTGGTGCCGTCCAACCTGGTGGGCGTGGCGGCACGCCGCTCGCTGGCTGCCGGTCGGGTCGCCGGGGTCGCCGGGCCGGCAGGCGGGCTGGCCGCCGTGCGCTTCGACACGCTGTTCGGCCTAGCTCGCGTGCTCGCCGACACCGCCCTCGCCGACGACCGGCGACACCGCGTCTCCGACCCTGTGGTCGGTGCAGCGGTGCGGGCCACCCTTGCCGCCTCCGCCGACCTGCTGCGCCCGGTGGCCCGCCACCCCGCCACCGAGCGTGCGCTCGTACGGGTACACCGCGAGCTGAGGGAACTCGACGACACGGCACTCGACGCCGTTGCCGCCACCAGCCCCCGGGCCACCGAGGTGGTCCGCCTCCACCGCCTGATCAGGGAGCGGCTGTCCGACCGGTTCACAGACGAGGTCGACCTCCACAGGGCAGCCGCCTCGGTTACCGCCGACAACCCCCTGCTCGACGAGTTGGGGGCCCTCATCGTGCACGTGCCCGACCGCGTCCCAGCCTCGGGCCTCGACGTGCTCGCGGCCCTGGCCGACCTGGGACCCGTGGCCGTGATCGCCGCCCGGACCGGAGACTCCGCAGCCGACGCCCCCGTCCGCCGGCTGGTCGAACGCCTGGGCGGGACCTTCCCCGACACTCCGCCTGCGCCCGCTGCATGCCGCCTCGCCATACGTTCCGTGGCCGACCCCGACGAAGAGGCGAGGGTGGCCGTCCGCGAGGTGGTCGCCGCGGCCGCGGCCGGCACCCCCTTCGCCCGGATGGCAATCGTGCACCCCGGCGGCGAACGCTATGCCAGGCTGCTCCACCAGCACCTGCGGGCCGCCGAGGTGCCGTTCAACGGCGTGGCCGGGCGCCGGCTGGGCGAGTCCCTGACCGGCCGCACCCTGCTCGACCTGCTCGACCTGCGCGACCGCGACTTCTCACGCCCAGCGGTCATGGCGCTGGTGTCATCGGGTGCGATCCTCGCAGCCGACGGCCGACACGTGCCGGCGAGCGCCTGGGAGAGGGTCGCCAGGAAGGCCGGGGTGGTGGCCGGACTGGCCCAGTGGCGCACGCGGCTCGGGCAGTTCGCCGGCGACCACGTGCAGCGCCGAGCCGAGCTCGAATCGCAGGGCACCGACCCGACCCGCCTGGCCCGTGTCGACAAGGAAATCGTAGAGGCCCACACCCTCCTGGGATTCGTCGAGGAACTGTTCGCGACCCTCGACCCCGCCCGGACCCCGGCCGACTGGCCCGGGCTGGCCCGGTGGGCGACCGGCCTGCTCGACCGGTACCTCGGGTCGACCGCCGACCGGGTCGAGTGGCCAGACGCCGAGGTCGACGCCCATTCCCGCGTGGGCGACCTGCTCCGCAGCCTGGGGAACCTTGCCTCGATCGAGGCTTCCCCCGGGCCGGCAGCCTTCCGCAGGGCGGTCGGCGACGGGCTCGACCGTGACCTGGAACGCGAGGGCCGCTTCGGCGACGGTGTGCTGGTCGCAGGCTTCAGCGTGGTCACCGGACTGGACCTCGACAGGGTGGTCGTGGTCGGCCTGGCCGAGGGCGTCACCCCCACTCGTAGGCGCGACGACCCGTTGCTTCCCGACGCCGCCCGCATGGCCGCGGATGGCGCCCTGGCCGTCCAATCCGACCGGCTGGCCGATCTCCACCGCGGGGTGCTGGCCGCCTTCGCCTCCGCCTGCGACGAACGGATCCTGGTGTTCCCACGGGGTGACCTGGGCAGCAGGACCGAGTCGATTCCGTCCCGCTGGCTGCTCGACCAGGCTGAGGCAGAGTTGGGCCACAGGCCGTCACCGGCCCAACTGGAGGCACTCGACCAGCCGTGGTTCTCGTCGTCGCCCTCGTTCGTTGGCTCGCTCGAAGGCCTGGCCTTTCCAGCCGACGACCAGGAGTACGCCCTGTCCGAACTGCTCAGGGAACGGCATCGGGGCCTGCTGATCGACACCACCTACAGGCGCACCGGCGACCCGGTGCTCCACCGGGGCATCGACCTGATCCGTGGTCGCCAGCAGCCCCTCCTCACCCGCTACGACGGCAACCTGGAGGGAGCCGCAGTGCCGTCGCCGGCCGACGGGCGCACCGTGCTGTCGGCTACGAGGCTCCAGGCCTGGGTCCGCTGTCCGCACGCCTACTTCATGAAGCAGGTGCTCGGGGTCGGCGTGGCCCACGAACCGCTCGACGACGAGGGCATCACCGCCATGGACCGCGGCACCCTGGCCCACCAGGTGCTCGACCGCTTCATCACCGACGGCCTCGACGCCGGTGACATTCCATCACCCGGCGAGGCCTGGACCGAAGCCCATCGACGGCGCCTCCGCCGAATCTGCGACGAGGAGTTCGCCCTCGCCGAGGCCCGCGGCCTCACCGGGCGCCCCCTCCTGTGGCAGCGCGATTCCGGGCGGTTGCTACGCCACCTCGAGGCCTTCCTCGTCGACGACCATGCATGGCGCGCCGAACACCTCGCCACCCCGGTGACAGTCGAGATGTCCTTCGGGGTCGAGGAAGCCGTTCCGCTGGTGCACGTCCTGCCCGACGGACGCAGGCTCAGGTTCAGCGGCCGTATCGACCGGGTCGACCGGACCGTCGACGGGGTCCTCCACGTGATCGACTACAAGACCGGAAGCAGGAACCCCTACCGGAGGATCTCCGAGGCCGACCCCGACAACCACGGCGAGTTCCTGCAGCTACCCATCTATGGCCTGGCGGCGAGGGCCGTCGCCGGCACACCAGACACCGAGGTCCACGGCCAGTACTGGTTCCTCACCGACGGCGGAGCCCACCTCGGCCACCCCCTCTCGGACCCGGTGCTGGAGCGCTTCGACGTCGTGCTGACAACCATCATCGACGGCATCGAACAGGGCCTGTACCCGGCCAGGCCGCCGGAGAACCCGAACTTCGGAATCGGCTGCGACTACTGCGACCCTGACGGCCTGGGCGTCGAGTCGGCGCAGGCAAGGTGGGACCACAAGCGACCGGACCCGGCCCTGGGCCCATACCGGATCCTCATCGGAGACCTCGGAGGCGACGGTGACTGACCAGGCGGCCCGCGACCGCATCGGCACCGACCTGGGCACCACCCTGTTCGTCGAGGCAGGTGCCGGCACCGGGAAGACCAGCGCTCTCGTGCACCGCATCGTGGCGCTGGTGACCAGCGGGGTGGCGATGGAGCACATCGCCGCCATCACGTTCACCGACCGGGCCGCAACCGAGTTGCGCGACCGTGTGCGGCGCCAGCTCGAGGACCTGGTCGGCGACGACGGCCCACACGCCGATGCGGCCGCCGCAGCGCTGGTGGAGTTGGACGGCGCGGCCCTGTGCACGCTGCACGCCTTCGCCCAGCGGATCCTCATCGAGCACCCGATCGAAGCCGGCCTGCCACCGGCCGTCGAGATCATGGACGAGGTATCGGCGCTGGTCGACTTCGATGAGCGGTGGGAGCGCACCGTCCACACCCTGCTCACCGACCCCGGCCTGGCGTTCACGATGCTGGCAGGCCTGGAACTAGGCGTGACGCTCGACCACATACGCAGGCTGGCCCGCCGGTTCGACGAGAACTGGGACCAGGTGGCAGATCGCCTGGCTCCGGCAGTGGACCCCGAGCCGATCGACGCTCCCGCCCTGGTCGGCGCCCTACGTGAGCTAGCCGACCTGCGTGACCACTGCCCGCACGACGACGACAAGCTGTCGCTCCGGCTGGACCGGATCGAGGCCTTCGCCGACGAGTTGGACTCGGTGGGCGACGACCCCGTCTCGGTGATCCGGGTACTCGGCGGCCGCCGGACGGTCACCGATCGGAGCAGGGTCGGAAGGTCGGCCAACTGGGACGGGGCGATCGGAGTCGACGAGGCCCGTGAACAGGTCCGGGAGGTGGGCGACCTCCTCGACGCCGAGGTGGCCCGCCTGACCGGCGCGGTGATCGACCGCCTCGTGGCGGTGGTGGGCCGGGGCGCCATCACCGCGGCAACCCAACGGCAGAGACAGGGACAGCTCAGCTACCACGACCTGCTCGTGCTGGCACGTCGGGCACTCACCGACCCGGTTACCGGGCCGGCCGTGCGTGAAGCACTCCACGACCGCTACCGCCACCTCCTGCTCGACGAGTTCCAAGACACCGACCCGATCCAGATAGAGCTGGCAGCGCTCATCGCCGACCACCTGACCATCACCGACGACTGGAGGCAGTTGGCTCCCCCGCCCGGGTCCCTCTTCTTCGTCGGCGACCCCAAGCAGTCCATCTACGGATTCCGGCGGGCCGACATCGCCCTCTACCTGGACGCCCAGCAGGCGTTCGGCGCCGACGGGGTCAGGCTGGAGCAGAACTTCCGTACCACGGCTCCGATCCTGGACTGGGTGAACGGTGTGTTCTCCAGACTCATCGAGGAGGAACCCCACGCCCAACCCGCCTACTCGCCCCTGGTAGCCACCCGGCCAGCCGCCGGTGTCGGACCCGCCGTCACGCTTCTCGGCTTCGGCGCAGACCACAAGCGGACCGTCGGCGACCTGCAACTCGACGACGTCACCGACGTCGTAGCCGCCGTCACCACCGCCCTGGCCGAGGGCTGGACCGTTCACGATGAGGAGGCCGACCCCCGTGGTGGACCGCCCATCGGGAGCTGGCGGGCCTGCCGGCCCGGAGACATCGCCATCCTGGTACGCAGCCGCAAGCCGGTCGCCGCGCTCTCGTCGGCCCTAGCCGAGGCCGGGGTGCCACACCGCGTCGAGGCCGGCGCCAACCCCTTGGCGGCCGACGAGGTGCGCGACCTGCTCGCCACCCTGCAGGCCGTCGACGACCCCACAGACGAGTTGGCACTGGTAACGGCCCTGCGCTCACCGCTGTTCGGATGCGGCGATGACGACCTGCTGGCGTTCCGGATCGGTGGCGGACGCTGGGACCACCAACGCCCGGAGGGCACCGGCCTCCCCCCGGACCACCCGGTGGTCGAGGGCATGGCCTGGATGGCCCTGATCCACGAGACCCGCCCATGGACCGGAGCCGCCGACCTCGTCGAACGCGTGGTGCGGGACCGCAGGGCGATGGAGTTGGCCCTCTGCGGACCGCGGCCCCGCGACGCCTGGCGGCGGATCCGCACCTTCCTGGACACCGCCCGCTCGTTCGGCGAGGCCCGCGGTGGCGACCTGCGGTCCTTCCTGGCGTGGTGCCGCCTGCGCGCCGCCGACGAGGTCCGGGGCGACGAGGCGATACCAGCCGAGCCCGACGACGATGCGGTGCGCATCCTCACGATCCATGCGGCCAAGGGGCTCGAATTCCCGATCTGCGTAATGGCCGACCTGGGTGCCAGGCGCCCGGCCGACAGCCACAGCGTGGCCTTCCCGCCCCCTGCCGGGCCATCGGCAGGTGGTATCGCCGTGGCGTTCAGGAGGGGCCTGGACAACGCCGCCCACCGGGACCGGGACGACGCCGGGCTACGCCTCGAGCATCTGGAGCGACTGCGCCTCCTGTACGTGGGAGCGACACGCGCACGCGACCACCTGGTGGTGTCCCTGCACCGCAGCACACCGAAGAAGGACCCTGCACATCTCGTGCAGGTCACGTCTGCCGAGGTGCTGCGTGGTGCCGCGACCGGCGCCTGGCCGGACGGAACGGGCCCCGCCACCGACCTCGCCCCGACCGTGCGGGAACTTCCCGCGTCCCCGCCGCCGGCGACCACCCTGTTGCCCGCACTCGACGGTTGGCGCGCCGATGCCGACCGCATCCGGTCCGAGGGTGCCCGCCGGCGCACGCTGGCAGCCACCACCATCGCCGCGGAGGCCTCCACGGCGGGGGACGACGACGGTGAGAGCGCGCGCCATGGCGAGGCCGGACGGCAGGGCACCTCGGTGGGTAGGGCCGTGCACGCCGCCCTCGAGGTCGTCGACCTGTCAGGCGACGGTGATTCCGAGGCACGGCGTGCCGCTGCAGCCGAGGACGTGGACCCCGACGTGGTGGCCTCGCTGGTGGCTGCGGCGCTGGCCTCACCCTCGGTCCGGGCCGCAGCCGGCGCCGAACACTGGCGGGAGCTCTACGTGGCCGCTCCCCTGTCGGCCGACCTCCTCCTGGAGGGCTACATCGACCTTGCCTACCGCACCGACGACGGCCTGGTGGTCGTCGACTACAAGACCGACGCATTTGCCGACGAGGCCGACCTGGCGGCCAAGGTCGACCGCTACAGGTTGCAGGGCGCCGCCTACGCGTTCGCACTCCAGCGTGCCACCGGACTCACCGTGTCACGCATGGTGTTCTGCTTCCTCGGGCATGACGGCGCCGTCGAGCGCGACATCGTCGACCTCGACGCGGCGACAGGGGAGGTGGAGGTCAGGGCCGAGGCAGAGGCCGGGCGCACGGTGGGCGTCGCTCGGTAGCGTCCTACTTCATGTCCGACCTTCCCGGATCCCTCAGAAGCCTGCTCTTCGCGCCCGGCAACAGGCCCGACCGCCTGGCCAAGTTCCCCGAGAGCAACCCGAGCGCCGGTGTCATCGACCTCGAGGACGCCGTACCCCCTGACGGCAAGGAGGAGGCACGCGCAATCGCCCGCGCGGTGGCCGCTGAGATCGGTGGCCTGATACCGCTGCTGGTTCGCGTCAACGCTCCCGGCTCACCGTTTTTCGCCGACGACGTCGCCCACGCCCTTTCGGCGGACCTTGCAGGCGTAGTCGTGCCGAAGCTCGACTCCCCCGCAGACGTGGAGGTTGCCGCTACGGCCCTCGATGCCGCCGGCCACGGTGACCTTCCCATAGTCGCAGGCATCGAGACCGTTGCCGGAGTCGTCGGCGCTGCCATGGTCGCCTCACATCCCCGGGTTGCCTGCTGCTACTTCGGGGCCGAGGACTACGTGGCCGACCTCGGTGGTGTGCGACGACCCGACAACCTCGAGGTACAGGTGCCCCGGACCCAGGTGGCACAGGCAGCCCGCCTCGGCGGCATTCCGGCGATCGACATGGTCGTCACCGACTTTCGTGATGACGAACGCTTCCTCTCCGAGTCGGCCGAGGCCCGTGCGTTGGGCTTCGCCGGCAAGCTCTGCATCCACCCGGCCCAGGTGGCACTGGCCACCACGGCATTCCAACCGACCGACGAGGAACTGGCGTGGGCCCGACTTGTGGTCGACGCCTACACCGCAGCGCGTGAGCGCGGAGAGGCAGCCATCGCGGTCGACGGCGAGATGGTCGACGAACCGGTGGCCCGACGGGCACGGGCGCTGCTGGCCGCCGCCGACTGAACACGATCGGGAGGATCCCATGGCAAACCTGGTTCCCGAGGGCGGGGCGGTCTACGGAATCCAACTCCCTATCCAGACCCTGACCCGCACCCTGGTCGACCCCTGGGAGGACGACGCCACACCGGCGGACCTGGCAACCGTGGCCCGGGCCGCGGAATCGGCAGGCCTCGACTTCATCGGGGTCTGCGACCACGTGGCCGTGCCCGACAACGACTACGCAGCCGACATGCGCACCACCTGGTACGACCCGGTGGCCACGCTGGCCTGGCTGGGAGCCCAGACCCGGTCGATACGCCTGCTGTCGGTTGTGTGGGTCGCCGCCTACCGACACCCGCTGCTCACGGCCAGCTCGTTCGGCACCCTGTCGCACCTGACCGGCGGCCGGGTGATCCTGGGGGTCGGCGCCGGCCACGTCGAGGCGGAGTTCGAGGCTCTGGGCATCGACTTCCACCGACGCGGCCGGATACTCGACGAGTGCATTGACGCGGTCAGGGGTGCATACGCCGACACCTACGTGGGCTTCGAGGGCGACCACTTCAGGTACTCCGACGTCGGCGTGGCTCCGGGTCCGCCCCGTGGCGAGATGCCGATCTGGGTCGGGGGCGCCGGCCCGGCGGCATGGCGACGTGTCGGTCGCCGCGGCGACGGCTACATCCCGATGGGCAGCCCCCGCGACGCGTACCCGGAGATCATCTCCACCATCCGGGAGAGCGCCGAGGAGGCGGGCCGCGGCGACGCCCTGTTCGACATCGGGATCATGCCCGGCTGGGCCTACATAGGTGAGCCGCCGGAGGACCTGGTGGGCGCATGGCTGACAGGCAGCCCCGAGCGGATAGCCGAGGAACTCCGGGCCGACCGGGAAGTGGGCGCGAACGTGTTCCACCTCAAATTCCGGAGTCGCACGCTCGACGAATACCTGGACCAGTTGGCTGCATTCGGCGAGGAGGTACGGCCGCTTCTCTGATCGGTGCCACTGTTCGCGCGGATTCATCGCGCCGTAGAGGGTGGGAGTCGGGGTCGGAGCAGCGATCATGTGGGACATGGTTCAGATCGATGACGACACGAAGCAGGCCCTCCTGCTGTTCAACCGACGTGCGGCCGCCGCAGAGGCGGAGGCGTTGGCAGCGAAGCGCCTGGTCAAGGCAACCAAGGCCAAGGACGATGCGGCCGAGGCACTGAAGGTAGCCCGCGACAGCGGAGGTGGAGCCGAGGTTGTGGCCGAGGCGGAGGCCGAGTGGAGACAGGCCGTGGAGGCCTGGCAGCGACTCCGTGACGGCGAGGACCCGGAGGC
>DQOF01000056.1 GCA_015658775.1 Acidimicrobiia bacterium
ACCACCTCGCCACCCGCCATCTGGACCACGTCGAGCGCCCCCGGGTACTCCATGAGCCTCAGAACCTGCTCGGCGACCTCCTCGTCCGGATCGATCACCAGGTGGTCCTCGGCGCCGGCGAACAGGTCCCTGACGGCCGGATGGCGGAGGCGCCGGGACTCGACGCGGACGATCGTCTTGCCGATACCGGCCTGACGGGCGAGCAGTGCCGAGATCAGGTTGGCCTCGTCGTTGGCCGTCACCGCCACCAGCATGTCGGCCTGGCCGAGTCCCGCCTCGTCGAGGCACTGGGGGTCGGTACCGCTGCCGTGGATGGTGAGGACGTCGAGGTCCTCCGTGATCTGGCCGTAGCGCTCCTTGTCGATCTCGATCAGGGCAATGTCGTGTTCCTGGGCGCTCAGGCGTTCGGCAACGTAGGTGCCGACCTCGCCGGCACCCACAACGATGATGTACACCGGCTAATCCTCCCCCATCGGCAACCCCGGGCGGAGGATGCCGACATCGGTCACGATGATGTCGAGCGGCACGTCCCAGGGCCTAGCGTCGATGGATGGCAGTATCTGGAATGCGTGCGCCACGCCCACGAGTACGGGTGGTGCGGCCCGGTCACGCCGGAACCCGAATGCCCGGTCGTAGTAGCCCGCTCCGTGCCCGATCCGGTTGCCGCGGACGTCCCCGACGACCATGGGCAGGATGACCATGTCCAGGTCGGTGGAGCCGATCTGACGACCGCTGCCCGGCTGGCGGATCCCGAACGGGCCGTCGACGAGTGGGCCGTCCGGCACGACGAAGCGCAACTCCTCGTCCAGTACGGTCACGGGTAGGGCGATCTCGGGACTCGGCTCGTCCAGGAGCGCCGACAGGTCGATCTCGCCCCTTACTCCCAGGTAGGCCGCCACCATCGAGGCCCGACCGAACTCAGGCAGCTCACGGATCCGGTCGAGCACCGTCGCAGAGGCGCGGCGCACCGCCTCCGGCGACAGGTTTCGCCTGCGTTCTAGCATGGTTGCACGGAGGTCGTCGGTCTGCACGGTGCCGATGCTGACCCACAGGCGGGCGCGGCGCCAGCATCGCGTAGCACTTTCTCACTCCGGCAGGAGTTTGAAGCCCCGTGTGCCAGTCAGTAGCGTCACTGCGGTTCCGAACCAGGGTACGGACCGTCCATGCCCCGGAACCGCCGCCCCACCCCCGCCTCACAGCGGGATTCGTGTGGCGCGGCGATCATCCCCGACTACCTGCGGAGACATTTCCTTGGACGCCATCCCCTATCTCGCTGCAGCCTCCTCCTTCATGGGCCTGCTGCTGGCCTGGTTCTTCTACACCAACGTGAAGGCCGCCGATCCGGGCGACGACCGGATGGTCTTCCTGATGAACGAGATCCAGAAGGGCGCACGGGCGTTCCTGAAGAAGGAGTACACCTGGGTCTCGGGTTTCGTGGTTGTAATGGCCGCCCTCATAGGCGTCCTCATCGCACCGACGGCATCCATCACCTATGTGCTCGGCGCCGTACTCTCCGCTGCAGCCGGCTACGTGGGCATGACCGTGGCCACCATGGCCAACGCACGCACCACCCAGGCTGCGAAGGACGGACCGGGCAAGGCCCTGCCGATCGCCTTCCGCGGGGGTGCGGTCATGGGCTTCTCGGTGGCCGGCCTGGCCCTCGGCGGACTCATGCTCGTGTACATCCTCTTCGTGCTGGTCATCGGCGTCGACGACGCCTTCGAGGTCGTGACCGCCTATGGCCTGGGGGCTTCCTCGATCGCCCTGTTCTCCAGGGTCGGCGGCGGCATCTACACCAAGGCGGCCGACGTGGGAGCCGACCTGGTCGGCAAGGTGGAGGCTGGAATTCCTGAGGACGACCCCCGGAACCCGGCGACCATCGCCGACAACGTGGGCGACAACGTCGGCGACGTGGCCGGCATGGGCGCCGACCTCTTCGAGAGCTACGCCGGTTCGATCATCGCCCCGATCTCGCTGGTTGCCTTCGCCCTCGGCCTGGGCGCCGAGCAGGCATCTGCCGTCACGAACATCTCTCTGCTCTCCTTCCCGATCGCCATCGCCTTCGTCGGGATGCTGGCCTCGATCGTGGGCTCCTTCCTGGTGAAGGGCGGAGACTCCACCGACACCAAGGCGCTCAGCCGGGCGCTGCACATGGGCACGAACGTGGCGATGGCCATCACGGCGGTCGCCACCCTGGGCATCGCCTACTGGCTCTTCGGTTCCAACGACGTGTTCGACAACCCGCTGGGGCTGGCCATTGCGGTGATCGGCGGCCTCGTGGTGGGTTGGGCACTTGGAAAGACCGCCGAGTACTACACGTCCGACCACTTCGGACCGGTCAGGAAGATCGCCTCACAGACCCAGACCGGTCCGGCCACGACGATCCTGAGCGGAATCTCGGCAGGAATGGCGTCGGTCGCCGCATCGGTCTCGCTGCTGGCCCTGGGCATCGGCTTGGCCTACTGGGGCGGTGAGATGGCGTTCGACTCGATCGGCAACCTGGAGGGCGGCATCTACGGGATCGCCGTCGCAGCCATCGGCATGCTGGCTACCCTCGGCATAGTCGTCTCCGTGGATGCCTACGGGCCGATCGCCGACAATGCCGGTGGAATCGCCGAGATGGCCGGCCTGGACCCGAGCGTGCGTGAGGTGACCGACGCCCTCGACTCCCTGGGAAATACGACCGCGGCGGTCGCAAAGGGATTCGCAGTCGGCTCCGCCGCCCTCACGGCCCTGGCCCTGTTCAAGAGCTTCGAGTTCGCCATCGCCCGGGCGGGAGGCGACCTGTCGTTGAACATAGGAGAGGTCGACGTGTTCGTGGGCCTGTTCCTGGGCGCCATGCTGCCGTTCCTCTTCGCCGCCCTGACGATCGATGCCGTGGGCCGTGCCGCTTACAAGATGATCGAAGAGGTCCGACGCCAGTTCAGGGAGATCCCGGGCCTGCGGGAGGGCCTGCCCGGCGTCGCCCCGGACTCGGCCCGATGCGTGGCGATCTCCACGGAGGCCTCCCTCAAGGAGATGCTCGTGCCCGGGTCGCTCGCCATCGTCGCACCCCTAGCCATCGGCTTCATAAACATCGACGCCCTCGGAGGATTCCTCGCAGGTGCGCTCGTCACCGGCTTCTGTCTCGCCATCTTCATGGCCAATGCGGGCGGCGCATGGGACAACGCCAAGAAGTACATCGAGGCCGGCGCACACGGTGGCAAGGGTTCCGAGAACCACAAGGCCGCCGTTGTGGGCGACACGGTGGGTGATCCCTTCAAGGACACCGCGGGCCCGGCGATGAACATCCTCATCAAGGTCATGACCATCGTGTCCCTGGTGTTCGCCTCGGCCTTCGTCGGCTGAGTCGGG
>DQOF01000139.1 GCA_015658775.1 Acidimicrobiia bacterium
CCACCGATGAACCCGACGGTTCCGGTCTGGCTCTTAAGGCCTGCCGCTGCGCCGACGAGGAAGGAACCCTCATGTTCGGCGAACCCCAGGGAGGCGACGTTGGGTGCCTCGACCCAGCCGTCGATGATGCCGAAGGCCGTGTCCGGGTACTCTGCTGCGACCTCAGTCATCGTGTCGGCGAACAAGAAGCCGACACCGATCACCAGGTCGTTCTCGTCAGCCTGGAGGCGCAACAACTCGGCGCGGTTGGAACCATCACTGTTGGGTGAAGCATCAGAGATCGACGCACCCAACTCGTTCTGACCTTGCTCAAGGCCCATGTACGCAGAGTCGTTGAAACCCCCGTCGCCACGACCACCGATGTCGAATACGAGACCCACACTCACGGACTCGATAGGCGCAGCCGTCGTAGCCGCAGGGGCAGCCGTCGTAGCCGCAGCAGGTGCGGCCGTGGTGGCCGCAGCAGGTGCCCTTGTCGTGGCAGCAGGCGCCGCCTCTTCGGCTTCGCTGCCGCATGCCGAGAAGACCAGGATCGACCCCAGCAGTACGGCTAGCAGTCCTTGTACTCGCTTGCTCATGAACCCCTCCAGGTAACTTGTCGTTACGTAGTGTCACTATGGTCGCGGCAGACCGAGGCCTCGTCGCGGGGGCGTCACAGTAGCGCACGTAACGGTCCTGCGCACGTGGGTCCTGCAGAAACGGGGTTCTACGTGCCGGGTGTCGGCGGGGCAGTAGCCACGACCGTGGTGAGGATGCCGCCGCGGACGATGGTCGGCAACGGGCGGTAGGGCGCTCCCGGCGGAACCAGGCTCAGCTGTTGCGGCCCACGTTGGGCTTGCGGCCGTGGTTTGCCTTCTTGCGCCTGGCGTTGACGCGCTTCTTGCTGGTGTGCTTCGACATGCAGGTGAGGCTATCGGCCCCACCGCCGGGGACCGCCCGTACGCCCCTAGCCTGCTGTGCCGGCCCGATCCACCGGCCACATGTCGGCACATCCCGGCCGACACCGGAGGATCGACGGGTCCCGCTAGGAGCGACGTTGGAGCGATTCGGGTTCGTAGGACTACCAAATGCCGGAAAGTCCTCCCTCTACAACGCCCTGGCAGGCGGCGGTGCGCTGGCAGCCCCCTACGCCTTCGCCACCACCGATCCGAACATCGGCGTGGCCAGGGTGCCCGACGACCGCCTCTACCGGCTCGCCGAGATGAGCAGTTCGGCCAGGGTCGTTCCTGCCACCGTGCAGTTCGCCGACATCGGCGGCCTGGTCGAGGGAGCGGCGCAGGGCGAGGGCCTCGGAAACAAATTCCTGGCCGGGATCCGTGAGGTGGATGCCATCGTGTTCGTGCTGCGGGCGTTCAGGGACGACGACGTCCCGGGCCCGTGTGATCCGTTGGAGAACCTCCGGATCGTCGAGATCGAGTTGGCGTTGGCCGACCTCGACACCGGCGAGCGGCAACTGGACAAGCTGCGTCGGGCGTCCAAGGGCGACCCCTCGATGGTGCCGGCGGTCGATGCCCTGGCCGGTGCGGTCGACCTGCTAGCCGAGGGTGTGCCGATCTACCGCAGCGACATGTCCGACGAGGACCGGGAGCGGCTCTCCCCCTTCTTCCTTTTGACCGACAAGCCGGTGCTCGCCGTGGTGAACCTGGACGAGGAGCAGGTCGCCGACCCGGACCCGGTGACTGATCCGGTGGTCTCGGAGTTGGACGGTGCGGATGTGATCGGAATGTGCGTCCAGTTGGAGGCCGAGGCGGCGATGCTGGAAGAGGCGGACCGGACCGAGATGCTCGAGGGCCTGGGGCTCGGTGAGGGCGCACTACCGAGGTTCGTGCGGGCCGCGTACCACCAACTGGGCCTCCGGACGTTCCTGACCACGGGCGAGAAGGAGAGCCGCGCATGGACGTTCCGCGCCGGTTCGACTGCGCCCGAGTGCGCCGGGCGGATCCACACGGACTTCCAGCGCGGCTTCATCAGGGCGGAGACGATCAACTGGGACGTCCTGCTGGAACAGGGGTCCTGGGCCAAGGCCCGCGGTGCCGGCCTCGTGCGCAGTGAGGGCAAGGACTACCACCCGGTGGACGGCGACGTCATGGAGTTCCGCTTCAACGTCTGAGCCGCGGCGGCAGCCTCCCCACTACATGATCGTGTCAGTACATGATCGTGCGGGTGAGGTGGTGTGGCCGCAGCGTGGGGAATGCCTTGTGGTAGGTGCTCCACAGCCTGTAGTCGAGTTGCGGAATGACGATCTGCCTGTCGGCCGGCCTGATCAGGTTGATGGCGTCGGTGAGCAGGGCGGTCGCGTAGATCGTGTGCGAGCGGATCTCGACCTCCTCGTCGGAGTCCCTCTCCAGGAGTATTCCTCGGGTGATCTGGTCGTCGAGTTCCGCTGTGTACTCGAGTACTCCCATCATCTGGAGGGCGACCGGCAGTATGTAGTCGGCGAACGCGGTCATGTCGGCCAGGTCACGTATGGCCAGTGCTCCCGTCGCACATAGCGAGACGTGCAGCGACCAGAGGCAGAGCTGCCCGAGCTTGTAGAACCTGACGGGTTGGCCGTTGTAGTCGCTGACGTCGGCGAATCGCGGGAACTCCTGCACCAGTCGTTCGAGCAGACCGTTTCCGTCTGCGTAGTTGGCAGGTTCACACGATCGGACGAAGTTGTGGAAGCGGCCGTCGTACCTCTCGACAAGGACTGCGCCGATCTCGTTCAGGATCTGCGCACGCTCCTCGAGCATCGGCATCTCCATGTTGCCCCGGAAGATCGAGGCAAGGTCATCTGCCGTGACCGTGGCCAGGAACCCGCCATCGAGGACGGGGGTGCCGCTGTGGGCGGCGTTATGGATTCCGGCGAACATGGCCTCGGCGTCAGCCCACCTACGCCCCTGGTAGTCGGTCTCGAACCTCTTGCCCGATTCGAAGTCCGTGTAGGCGAAGTTGACAGACGAGGTAAGCATGGAAGCGTCGATGATCGTGTCCGGGTCGGAGCCGAAGTCGAAGGGCCCCTCGACCGACCCGTCCGGCATGGTGAACTCCTCGTAGGCCATCCACCGGGCGACCCGGTCGACAGCAGCCTCCGAGGTGCGGACGTGCCCCGATGCTTCGACTACCGGGATGACGGACCGGAGCACGGGCTTCTCCCAGGCACTGATTCTCGGCATGGCAGTTCTCCGCTGGTGGTGGGGACGGCGGGTCGAGTGTCGTCCATCCACCGGGCCGGTTCCAAGACGGGCCTGTTGGCCGTGCAGACGGCCTGATGCCAGCGGAGGTCCCGGGCCCTCGTTACCCTCGGGCGGAGAGATTCCCGAGATTCACCAGGACGCGCACGTGGCAGTCGAACCGGCCGAGTCGACCGGCCTTGTGATCGTCGTCGGCTCCACCATGATCGATCTCGTCGCGTACTCCCAGCGGGTTCCAGAAGCCGGGGAGACGATCATCGGGGACCGGTTCCAGATGGGCTTCGGAGGCAAGGGTGCCAATCAGGCCGTCATGGCGTCGCTCCTGGGCGCGAGGGTCGCGATGGTCAACTGTGTCGGAGACGACTCATACGGGCAGTTGACGAGGGACAACCTCGGGTCCTTCGGGATCGATACCGATCATGTCCACACCGTTCCCGGGGCCAGCGGAGTCGCACCCATCTGGGTCGAACCCGACGGGACCAACAGGATCATCATCGTTCCCGGCGCCAACAACGGGCTGACCGGCGAGATGGCCGTCGAGGCCGTCAGGTCGTTCGACGACCTCTCCGTCGTCGTCGGCCAGTTGGAGGTTCCCCAGGCCGCGACGACAGCGGGTTTCGCCGAGGCGAGGTCGAAAGGGGTGATGACGGTCCTCAACCCGGCGCCGGCAGCGGTCCTGGAGCCCGACCTGCTGGCAGTGACCGACTGGCTCATTCCCAACGAGGTCGAGTTCTCGATCCTGGCCGACGGCGCAGATCCCGAAGACGGGGCCCTTGTCGCGTACGCGGAGCGGACCGGCGCCAGGTTGCTGGTGACCCTGGGCGGGGACGGGGTCGCCCTCCTGGAGGAGGACGGCACGGTCTCGAGGCATCCCGCCGATCGGGTGGAACCGGTCGACACGACCGGAGCGGGCGACGCGTTCGTAGGTGCCTTCGTTGCCGGGTTGGCTGCCGGCCTCGGTGAGATGACGGCCGTTCGACTCGGGACTTCATGTGCCGGGGAGAGCGTCACCCGTCCGGGCACCCAGACCTCCTTCCCGTCCCGGGAACGCTGCAGGGAGATTCTGGCCACCTGTTCCTGAGCCGTGTCGACGGCATCTACGCTGCCGCCATGGCTTGGTTGGTCTGCGGTGATCGGGTGTTGGCCAGTCTGGAGATAGCCGACTCGTCAACGGCGCGGAGGCGCGGGCTGCTCCGCCGCGACGGGATCGAGGGCGCGCTGCTTCTCCGGCCTGCGAACTCCGTGCACACGGTGGGAATGCGGTTCGCCATCGACGTAGCCCACCTCGACGCCGACCTGCGGGTGCTGCGCACGTCGACCATGGCGCGTCATCGCGTGGGCCGTCCCGTGCCGGGTGCCCGGGCGGTGGTCGAGGCCGATGCCGGATCGTTCGAACGATGGGGTCTGGCCGTCGGCGACGAACTCGAGGTGAGGGAGTGAGCGACGGGTCGGTCGGGGGCAGGCTGATCCTCGTGGCGACCCCGATCGGCAACCTGGGCGACCTCTCGCAGCGGGCTGTCGAGGTCCTGGCCGCCGCCGACCTCATTGCCTGCGAGGACACCCGCAGGACCGGCAGGCTCCTCCAGCACGCCGGGATAACAGGAGCGTCGCTGGTGCGTGTCGACCAGCACACGGAGGATCGGGCGTCCGGGAGGATCGTGGACCGGTTGGCCGGGGGTGGAACGGTCGCTGTGGTCACCGACGCCGGCACACCCGGCATCTCGGACCCGGGTGAGCGGCTAGTTCGGCGTGTTTTGGGCGAGGGGTTCGAGGTGTCGGTGGTTCCCGGGCCGTCGGCACCGGTCGCCGCCCTGGTTGTCAGCGGCCTGCCCACCGACCGCTGGTGCATGGAGGGGTTCCTGCCCCGGAAGGGGGCTGCGCGGACCGACCGGCTGGCGGAACTGGCGGTCGAGGAGCGCACGATGGTGTTCTTCGAGTCGCCGAACCGTCTTGCCGTGACCCTGGCCGACATGGTCGGGGCGTTCGGGGCGGGTCGGCAAGTGGCGGTGGCCCGGGAACTCACCAAGCTCCACGAGGAGGTCTGGCGCGGAACCCTTGCCGATGCGGTCTCCTGGGTGCAGGACCCGCCGAGGGGTGAGGTCGTGGTCGTGGTAGGAGGTGCGTCGCCGGCCGCCGGGGCGGGCGACGACCGCATCCGTGCATTGGTGGCCGATGCCAGGAGCGCCGGCTCGTCGACCCGTGACGCCGCCGACGAGGCAGCCCGCCGGCTCGGGGTGTCACGCCGACGCGCCTATCGGCTGGCCCTGGAGGCCCATGCTCCGGAGAATGGGGCCCAGCGGTAGCCTCGGAGGCCATGTCCATCCCGATCCTGGTCGCCGTGGCCTGGCCGTACGCCTCGGGGTCCCGCCACCTCGGCCACCTTGCAGGTGCCTACCTGCCGGCCGACGTCTTCGCCAGGTACCAGAGGCTGGCCGGCAACCGGGTTCTCATGGTCAGCGGCTCGGACGTGCACGGCACGCCCATCACGGTCCGGGCCGATGCCGAGGGCGTGACGCCGGCGGAGATCGCCGACCGCTACCACGCAGAGTTCGTCGGCGACTGGGAACGCCTTGGAATCAGCTGGGATCTCTACACCTCGACCGGCACGGCGAACCACGCTGTGGTGACCCACGACCTCTTCCTGACGTTGCTCCAGAACGGCCACATCGACAAGCGCACCAGCGAGCAGTACTTCGACGTCGACGCCGCCAGGTTCCTTCCCGACCGCTACATAGAGGGCACCTGCCCACACTGCGGCTACACAGAGGCTCGGGGGGACCAGTGCGAGGACTGCGGGCGCACCCTGGATCCAGACGAACTGGTGGATCCCCGGTCCAGGATCACCGGCACTGTGCCGGAGTTGCGCGAGACGGAGCACTTCTTCCTGCGGCTGTCGGACTTCGGTGAGGAGTTGGGCGGTTGGCTCGACACGCGGGAGGGCTGGCGCAGGCACGTCCTGAACTTCTCGAGGGGCTGGATCGAGGAGGGCCTCCAGGACCGCGCCATAACCCGCGACCTGGAGTGGGGCGTCGACGTGCCCGTCGACGACCTGGGTCCGGGCAAGCGCATCTACGTGTGGTTCGAGGCGGTCATCGGCTACCTGTCGGCGTCGAAAGAGTGGGCGCAGCGGCAGGGCGACCCCGAGGCCTGGCGCGAGTGGTGGGAGGGCGACGCCAGGTCCGTCTACTTCATCGGCAAGGACAACATCCCGTTCCACACCATCATCTGGCCGGGGATGCTCCTCGGCTATGGCGGTCTGAACCTGCCGACCGACGTGCCGGCCAACAACTACGTCACCTTCAAGGGGGGTAAGGCGTCGGCCAGTCGGGGTGTGGGCCTCACCATCGGCGAGGCGCTCGGGTTGTTCGAGGCCGACGCCATCAGGTATGCGCTGGCCGCTTCGCTGCCGGAGCAGAGCGACACGGACATCTCGGTCGAGGAGATAGGCCGTCGGGTCAACGAGGAGCTGGTGGCCACCTGGGGGAACCTGGTGAACCGGGTGCTGTCCATGGTGCACAGCACCTGCGGCGCCGAGGTGCCGGGTCCCGGCAGCCGCACCGGGGACGACCTCGCCCTGCTGGACCGGATAGACGAGGCGCTGGTCCGGGTGGGTGGCCAGATCGACCGGGTCGAGTTGCGGGCCGGCCTGCGGACGGGAATGGAGGCTGCCGCCGCGGTCAATGCGTACCTGAACGCCACCGAGCCGTGGAGGCTGGCGAAGGTCGATCCGGAGCGCGCCAGCGTCGTGCTCGGTACCGCCCTGGCGGCTGTCAGCGGGGTGCGCCTCGCGTTGGCGCCCTACCTGCCGTTCTCGTCGTCTGCCCTCGACGATGTGCTGGGCGAGTTGCACGCCTGGCGTCGGATAGAGCCGGAACCCGGCACGCCTGTGCCCAAGCCTACGCCGCTGTTTCTGAAGGTGAATCTCGAAGAACTACTGGCCGACGGGGCTGATGGGGGCCGTGGAGGCACCGTGGGGTGAGAGGTTTCGACGAACGTGGGTCCGGCGAGCAGAACTCCCCGGAACGGGTCGACCTCACCTGGTTCGACAACCACTGTCACCTCGGTGACGACGCGGAGGATGTGATCGCCCGGGCACGGGTGGCCGGGGTGTCCGGCATGGTCAACGTCGGAACCGATCTGGAGGGCAGCCGTGCCGCCATCGCCCTCGCTCGCTCCCATCCCGACGTCTGGGCAACCGTCGGCGTCCATCCCCATGAGGCCAGGCACGGCATGGACGGCATTGCCGAACTGCTCGGTGACGACACGGTGGTGGCGGTGGGAGAGGCCGGCCTGGACCACCACTACGACTTCTCGCCCCGCCGACAGCAGGCAGACGTGTTCGCCGCCCAGATCGCCCTGGCGAACGAGCGGAGCATGCCGTTGGTCATCCACACTCGTGAGGCCTGGGAGGAGACCTTCGCTGCGCTCGATGTCGAAGGCGTTCCCGCCCGCACGGTGTTCCACTGCTTCACCGGTGGTGTCGACGAGGCCGGTGCCTGCCTCGAGCGGGGTGCCCTGCTCTCGTTCAGCGGCATCGTCACGTTCGGTGCTGCCGACGACCTACGTGCGGCAGCGGCCGCATGTCCGTTGGACCGCGCGATGGTGGAAACCGACTCCCCGTACCTGGCACCGGTGCCCCACAGGGGCCGCGCCAATGAGCCTGCGTACGTGGCGCTGGTGGGTGCGGCCGTCGCTGCTGCGATGGGGAGGGACGTGGCGGAGGTGGCGACCGCGACGTCGGCCAATGCACGCCGGTTCTACGGATTGGATCAGGATTCCTGACCAGCCGAACTGTAAAGGCCGTGGATTCGACGCGTGCCCGGTGGTGAGTTGACCGTCACCAAGCTTCGGGTTGCGCTGATCCGTCTTCTTCCGTAACTTTCCCGGGTGGCGCGACAACCGCGCGCGGTCGTCCTCCGAGGGAAGAGGGATGGGGTCCTGGTGGCCGATTTCACCGTTGAGCGATGGAGGGTAGTCGTCGTGGCCCTGGCCACGGTCGCCGCACTGCCGTTGTTCGTCCTCGAGGACCCTGGTTCGATCGGCGCCCTGACCGGTGTCGCCGATGCGACTGGCGGAGCGTCTGTCATGATCGTCGAACCAGTCGCCACGGCGTCCGCTGCCTCGACGACGGTGCCGACGGTCGATGTGGCCGCGCTCAGCCGGCGTGCCGACGCCTGGCATGTCGCCCGCTCGAATGCGCCGACGATCGCCCGTCTCGCCGAGGCAGCCCGTCTGCACGAGGCGGAGGCACTGGCGCTGGCACGGGAGATCGCCGACACCGAGTACGAGGACCGCGAGAGCCTCGACGCGCTGCTGAAGGCCAAGAAGGAGGAGTCGAATCGGCAGGCCCTGCGGGAGCGGCTGCGGGCAGCGGAAGACGAACGGAGGGCCACTGCCCTGACGACCCCCGGCCCGACGACCACCATCCCCTGGGATACCGCGCCAGCCGACGGTGGGCCGTCCCGCGAGCAGTGGGAAGCGCTCAGGTATTGCGAGGCCACCGGCGACTACACGGCCCTCAGCCCGACTGGCATGTACCGGGGCGCCTACCAGTTCAGCGTCACCACCTGGGACTGGATCGCCGGGCTCTACTACGAGCACCTGATCGGCGTGGATCCGGCGGCCGCCGCACCGGGCGACCAGGACGCCATGGCGCATTCCCTCTACCACCTGCGTGGTCGTGGCCAGTGGCCGGTCTGCGGCCGCTACCTGCCGTAATCTCGCCCGGGTGACACTCACCCGGACCCAGGTCCGGTCGCTGCTGGATCGCCACGGCATCAGCCCGAAGCGTTCGCTCGGGCAGAACTTCGTAGTCGAGCCCAACACCGTCCGGCGAATCGTCGAGTTGGCGGGCGTGGCGCCCGGCGACCGGGTGCTCGAGATAGGTCCGGGGATCGGCTCGCTCACGCTGGCCCTACTAGAGGCGGATGCCGACGTGGTCGCCGTCGAGATCGATGACGTGCTGGTGGGCGTGCTGGCCGAGGTGACGGGGGAGTACCCGCCCGAGCGGATACGGATCGTCCACAGCGACGCCATGGCGGTCGACTGGGATGACCTGCTGGGTGACGGTCCGTGGGCTCTTGTAGCCAACCTGCCGTACAACATCTCGGTGCCGTTGGTCTGCGACCTGCTCGACGCTGTGCCGGCGATCCACCGGATGGTGGTCATGGTGCAGCGCGAGGTGGGCGAACGCCTGGTCGCGGCACCGGGCGACGACGCCTATGGCCTGCCGTCCCTGAAGGTGGCATTCCATGCCGAGGCCCGACTCCTCGGCCGGGTACCGCCATCGGTGTTCCTTCCCCGCCCGCGTGTCGACTCGGCTCTGGTCGAGATTGTGCGCCGCCCGTCGCCCGTGGTCGACGCCGATCCGGCGGTGCTCTTCTCGCTGGCCCGTGCCGGATTCGGGCAGCGACGCAAGATGCTGCGGCGGTCGCTGCGGGCCCTGGTCGACGAGGGCGGCCTGGAGGCTGCGGGCGTGGAGCCGACGGCCCGTGCCGAGGAACTGGGCCTCGCACAGTGGGCGGACCTGGCCAGACAGGTGTCAGGGGCGGGTACGGCTGGCGGAGCAGGCGGTTGAGCGCCGTCCTGCTCGCACCGGCGAAGTTGACACTCTCATTGAGGGTTGTGGGGGTCCGAGACGACGGCTTCCACCTCATCGACGCCGAGATGGCCACCGTCGACCTGGCCGACCGGCTGACCATCGACCCGGGTGACGGCCTCGAGGTCCTCGGGGTCGACGGCGGTCCGGAGGTGGATGACGGGGACGACAACCTGGTGCGGCGTGCCCTGGCGCTGGCCGGCCGGACCGCGCAGGTGAGGGTCGAGAAGGTGATCCCGGCCGGTGCCGGCCTGGGCGGCGGGTCGGCCGACGCTGCAGCCGTCCTGCGGTGGGCGGGTTTCGACGACCTGGTCGCAGCTTCGGCCATCGGAGCCGATGTCGCGTTCTGCCTGGTCGGAGGGCGGGCCCGGGTCACCGGCATCGGTGAGGTGGTCGAGTCGCTTCCGTTCGAGGAGCGGACGTTCACGCTGCTGACCCCACCGGTCGGTTGCCCGACACCGGCCGTCTACCGGCGTTGGGACGAGATGGGTGGACCGTCGGGCGGTCGCGGGAACGACCTGGAGCAGGCCGCTGTGGACCTGGTTCCGGACCTGGCCCGTTGGCGCGACTCGCTCGCCGAGGCGTCGGGGCTGCAACCGAGGCTCGCCGGGAGCGGCAGTACCTGGTTCGTAGAGGGGGAGTTCCCGGGTGGTGGTAGGCGGGTCGTTCGGACCCTTCCGCCGACGTTTCCGTTGGCCTGAGACCTGGCTACTTGCCCCTCATCCGCTGGGCCCGGGTGCGCTTGAGCATCTTGCGGTGCTTTTTCTTGCGCATGCGCTTGCGGCGCTTCTTGATCAGTGATCCCATGACGGCCCGCAGGGTACCGGCCAGAACCGACGTCGCGTCCCGACATGCCCCGGGACTACGCTCGGACGCGTACCGGGCGGAGTCCCAGTGCCCGCCAGTGGCCGGTAGTTCAACTGGCAGAACGCCTGACTTTGGATCAGGAGGTTGCAGGTTCGAGACCTGCCCGGCCAGCCAGTAGCACCTGTGGGGATCGGCCTGAAGGGGTCACCCGGCGTCGGGGTAGCCGGGCCAGGAGTCCTTGAAGACGCCCTGGTGGAGGAGGACTTCTGCCGTGGCCCGGTCGGTCTGGTCGTCGGTGAGCGTCGTACGGGTCCAGTACGACTCGGTGCGACGGCTCTCGCCGAGTGCCACGATCTCGCGGTCGATCCGGTAGGTGCGGCCCACCAGGACCGGGTCGCCGAGGAGCCGGACCTCCATGTCGATGAACAGCCCTATCGACGGCTGGCGGGCCACGAACCCGGCGTGCTTCGACCCTGCGTTGGTGAGGACGCTGAGCATCTCGATGGGCAGGATCGGCGCGCCCCACGGCGTGTCGGCCCCGGGCAGGTACCAGTCCAGCGGCTCGGTGATGCGGTCCAGCTTGTCGGCGAGCGAGAAGGGGTACATCTCGCCCAGGTCGTCGTCGAATCCCACCGTGATGGTCTCGTCTCCGGGCCCTGTCTGGCCCACCGACAACTGATCGAGGACGTGGAGCCGATCGGGGGGCGCGCTGAGGGCCCGTGCCAGGCGGGGTGCTAGCGCCGTCTCGGGGTGGTCGGGGCCGACCGAGGCCGTGCCGGTCAGGACCGGCGTGCCATCGGCCTTGGCTGAGTCGATCCGCACGCCTGTGGCGCCCGGTCCGGAGACGGTGACGGTGGCCCGTACCTCCTCGCCCTCGACGACCATTGTCTGGAAGTGGGCGCTGAGGCAACCGTGGGCGAACCAGCGGTCGCCCCTGAGGATGGCCAGGAGCGGGTCGAACTGGCTGAAGTGGGTCGGCCCCTCGATCGGTGCGCCGGCCAGACCGAGGCTCGCAGCGGTCTCCTCGTCGTGGACGCTCGTGTGGCCGCCGTAGGACTGCTCGGCCAGCATCTGTCGAGGCTGCCGAAGTGGTCCGGTGAGCGTGGTCGGGGTGTCGGATGTCGGGTGCTCCACACGGCGAACCTAGCCAGTCGGGAGGTGGGCCTCGGAACCCGGGCTGCCGGGATTCGCGCTACTCGAGGGTCGCGTACTCGACCGCCGCGCCGGTGGCTCCGCCCCTGACCTCGTCTGAGGCCTCCTCCAGGTCGACCAGGAAGTCGTCGACCGCCATGGCGTTGCCTGCGCTGACAGTCAGGTGCAGGCTCGGCGGGGGGCCCAGCCGGTCGAGGTGCCAGCCCCGGGCAGCCAGGGCCTCGCCCAGGGCGTAGGGGTCGATACGCCGACCGGCCTGTTCGCCGGTCGGATCGACGGCCGGGTCGGCCGAGATGGCCAGGAGGTGGTGTACGGGATCACCCAGCACGGTGAGCCCCTCGATGGTCTCCACGCACGCCCTGATGCGGTCGGCCGTGTCGAGTGTCGTGCGCACCAGCCGCCTGTAGCCGTCTACGCCCAGGTACTGGAACACCGCCCAGGCGGCCGCCATCGGTAGGCCGGACCTGGTGCCCTGCAGGTTCGGGGTGACGTAGCGGCCGCCCAACCAGCCGTCGAAGTCGAATGTCTGCCAGCGCCGAAGATCACGGGACCCGTGCAGGATCACTGACACGCCCTTCGGCGCGTATCCCAGCTTGTGCAGGTCGGCCGAGATCGATGTGACACCCTCGACCCGGAAGTCCCACAGCGGCGCGGGCCGCCCCTCCATCTCGGCGAACGGCAGGACGAATCCGCCCATGCAGGCGTCGACGTGGCAACCGGCTCCGACGCCGGCGGCCATGGCGGCGATCTCGGCGACCGGGTCGACGAGGCCCTGGGGGTACTGCGGGGCGGAGGCCACGACCAGTGCCGTGTCGGGTCCGATGGCGTCGGCCATGGCATCCAGGTCGGCGGTCCAGTCGGCGGTGACCGGAACGGTCCTGGTTCGCAGGCCGAACAGGTGGGCGCCCTTGTGGAACGCCGCGTGGGCGCTGATCGGCAGAACCAGTTCGGGGTCGGTGACCCCCCGCTCGTGGCGTGCCCTCTCCCTCGCCGCCTCGACTGCGCACAGGATGCTCTCGGTGCCACCGCTGGTCAGGAAGCCGGCGGCGTCGGGGCCGTTCAGCAGTTCTGCCGTCCAGCTACAGACCTCGGCCTGGATCGAGCCCAGTGAGGGGAAGGCCAGGGTGTTGAGGGCGTTCTCGTGGAGGTACATGATGGCGGCCTCCTCGGCGACCGCCCTCACATCCTCCCCTCCGTCGAAGACGAGGGAGAAGGTGCGCCCATCGGCCCACCTGACGTCGCCGCCCCTCTTCTCCCTCAGGTCGGCGAGGATCTCGTCGGGGGTGCGGCCGACCATCGGCAGGGGGAGAGTTCCCATCGGGCCGATATTAGGGTTCGACCCATGGCTGAGATGAACCGGCGCACCAGAGTATTCAGTTTCCCCAACCCCGTCGACGAGGTGTCGGCCCGGTTGGTCGCTGCGGGTGTGGTCGGCCTCTGCCTGCTCTACCTGGTCACCGGATGGGGACCGCTGCTCCTCGTGCTGTCCTACGGCTTCCTGGCGAGGGTGGCTTCCGGGCCGACCCTCAGCCCGCTGGGCCAGGTCGTGACCAGGGTGATCCGCCCGCGTCTGGCCTGGGCGGTACGTGACGCTCCCGGGCCACCCAAGCGGTTCGCCCAGGGAATCGGAGCCGCACTCTCGACCGGTGCGGTCGCGGCTTGGCTGCTGGGCCAGACGGGGACGGCCCAGGTCCTGGTCTCGGCCATCCTGGGCGCCGCCTCGCTGGAGGCATTCGTCGGTTACTGCATCGGTTGTCGCCTGTTCCGACTGCTGATGGGAGCCGGCCTCATAGACGACGCCATCTGCGAGGCCTGCAATGACATATGGGACAGAAGCCGGGTCTGACACCGATTCCCGTCTACATCGGCTGAGAGGCAGGATCTCTCAGAACCCGTGTGCCCGGTCGGTAGCGGGGGTCGTACACTCGGTTCTCGGCACGTTCAACGGACCTACCACGAGGGATCGCCGACGCATGCAACTGGTCACGCACAAGAAGCTCTATCTCGTGTCAGGCCGGATCAGCCGACCGCTCTCCGAGGCCATCGCCGACGAGATGGGCGAGACCCTCGGTGAGCCGAACATTACCGAGTTCGCCAATGGGGAGATCCACTGCAGGTTCTCCGAGTCCATCCGCGGCAGCGACGTGTTCATCATCCAGACCCACGCCCACCAGAACGGCTCGTCCATCAACGATGCTCTGATGGAGCAGTTGATAATGATCGATGCCGCACGCCGGGCATCCGCCAAGCGCATAACCGTCGTGTGTCCCCACTACGGCTACGCCCGTCAGGACAGGAAGGCGTCGGGCCGCGAGCCGATCACGGCGAGCCTGGTCGCCAACCTCTTCAAGGTGGCGGGGGCCAGTCGCCTGGTTGCCATCGACCTCCACTCGGGCCAGATCCAGGGCTTCTTCGACGGCCCCGTCGACCACCTCACAGCCATGCCTGTACTGGTCGAGGGGCTCAGCTCGTTGAAGGGCGACCTGTCCATCGTGTCGCCCGACGCCGGTCGGGTGAAGGTCGCCGAGCGCTACGCGATGCAACTCCATGCCGACCTGGCCATCGTGCACAAGAGGCGCAGCCACACGGGGTTCAAAACGGTCGAGGCCAAGGAGGTGGTGGGCGACGTCGCCGGCAGGGTGTGCGTCATCGTCGACGACATGATCGACACGGCAGGCACAGTCTGCGCCGCAGCGGAGCAACTCGTAGACCGGGGTGCGGAGAGGGTCATAGCCGCAACCACCCACGGCCTCTTCTCCGGACCTGCCCTCGAGCGCTTGACAGCCTCGCCGATCGAGAAGGTCATCGTCACAGACACCCTTCCGCTACCCGACGGCATC
Source organism: Acidimicrobiia bacterium (assembly GCA_015658775.1). GTDB lineage: Bacteria > Actinomycetota > Acidimicrobiia > Acidimicrobiales > MedAcidi-G1 > UBA3125. The sequence goes on from DQOF01000139.1 coordinate 14,571, forward strand.
GACCCCGATTTCATCGAGGTGCTCTCCGTGGCACCTCTCATCGCCAGGGCCATCGGTGCAGTGTTCGCCGACACATCGGTCAGCGAGATCTTCGGCGGCGAGAACCTCTCCTGAGCCACCCCGCCCCGGGCAGCCGCGCCGGTTGTGGTGGTCCGGCCCGAGACATCAGGCGGTAGACTCGCCCGTCGGTCCGGAGATCGCCCGGCCCCACATCCCCCTCTGATCCGCGCAGGAAGCGTTCCCATGGACGACATCGTTCTCACCGCCAGCACCGGCCGACCCATCGGCACCCGACCCAGTCGCCGGAGCCGCAACGGGGGACACATCCCCGCCGTCCTCTACGGCCTCGGCAAGGACTCGATACCGGTGACGGTCGAGTGGACCGAACTGCGTCGCACCATCACGACCGAGGCAGGCCTCAACGCCGTCATCCACCTCGAAGTCGAGGGCAAGAGGCACATGTCGATCATCAAGGACATCCAGCGCCATCCGGTGCGCCGGGACGTGCTGCACGTCGACTTCCTCCGCATCGATCCGAAGAAGGACGTCACCGTCGACGTCTCGATAGTCATGGTGGGCGATGCCAAGGCGGTCACCGACAGCGACGGCATGGTTGACCAGAACCTCTTCACGCTGACCATCAATGCGGCGCCCAGCAGCATTCCCAACGAGATCCAGATCGACATCTCAGGCCTGACCATCGGCGACTCCCTCCGGGTCGGCGACCTGATGCTGCCCGACGGCGTCACCACCGACGTCGATCCCGACGAGACGGTTGCAGTGGGCACGATCACCCGTTCGACGCTCGAGGCCATGGCAGCCGACGAAGCCGCCGAAGCCGAGGCCATGGCAGCCGAGGTCGGTGAGGATGGCGAGCCGATCGCCGACGCCGACGCCGACGAGGCCTCGACCGAGGGCGACGGCGACGCCGAGTAGGCACAGGGCCGGTCGATGATCCGGCGGCCCCACAGAGAGCCCCGTAGAGAGCGACGCGGCGAGCCCGCGGCCCTGCTGGTCGTGGGGCTCGGCAACCCGGGTTCCGAGTTCGCCGGCACCCGGCACAACGTGGGTGCCGAGGTGGTGGGCCTGCTGGCCGACAGGCACGGCGGTGCCCTCAGGAAGTCCAGGGAACTGGCCCTCGTGGCAGAGGTCCGCATCGGCGGTGAGCGGGTGGCCCTGGCGTTCCCGCAGACCTACATGAACGAGTCGGGCCAGGCGGTAGGCAGGTTGGCCCGGCGCCACGGCATCGACGATCCTGCCCGCGTCGTGGTCGTGCACGACGAGCTCGACCTGCCCGTGGGCTACCTAAGGGTGAAGGCGGGTGGAGGCCTGGCCGGCCACAACGGCCTCAAGTCGATCACCGCACACCTGCGGACCCAGGACTACCTGCGGGTACGGATAGGTGTGGGTAGGCCGCCCGGGAGGCAGTCGGGCGCCGACCACGTGCTGCGCAGGCCCGGTAGGGCCGAGGCCACAGAGTTGGCGATCGTCGTCCAGGAGGCGGCCGATGCCGTGGAGGCGATACTCGCGGACGGTGTCGATGCGGCCATGGGCCGCTTCAACTACCGCTCGTGACCGACGCCCTCCACGTTCGTCATGGCGGGTTCGGCCCGACCGGCCCCTTCCGATGACCGGGTCGTTGCTGCAGGCCCTTCCCGACCTGCTGGACGACGAGCCGGCTCTCACCGGTGTGATGGGTCGACGGCATGCGGTCCTCGCCGTGCCGGAGGCGGCCAGGGCGATCGTGTTGGCAGCCATCGCCCGCCAGACCGGGCGGCGACCGGTGATAGTCGCCGTTCCCACGGGCACCGAGGCCGAGTTCCTGGCCGCTGACCTGCGCCAGTACATGGGTCCCGACCAGGTCGAGTTGTTCCCCGCATGGGAGACGCTGCCGTTTGAGCGGGTCAGCCCGGGTGTCGAGACTATGGGTCGTCGTCTGCACGTGCTGCACCGCCTGAGCGACCTGGCCGACCGTCCCCGGGTCGTCGTGGCATCCGGTCGGGCGCTCGTGCAGCGGCTGGGCCCCGGAGCGGGTGACAGCCCCCCGCTCCGACTCGGCCCCGGCGACGTCATAGACCAGACGTCGCTGGTCGCCGACCTGGTGGCTACGGGCTACCGCCGTGAGTACCAGGTGGAGCACCGTGGCGAGGTGGCCGTGAGGGGATCAATCGTCGACATCTGGCCTTCCACCGCCGACGCACCGGTCAGGCTGGATCTGTGGGGCGACGAGATCGACAGGCTCTGCGAGTTCGGCGTCGCCGACCAGCGTGCGACCGTGCCCCGGGCCGAGGTGGAGATCCATCCGTGTCGTGAGCTGATCCCCGACGAGGAGGTGCGCGCCCGCGCAGCGGAACTGGTCGCCGAGCAGCCGTGGGGCCGCGAGCAGTGGGATCGCCTAGCCGAGGGCGAGTTGTTCGACGGGATGGAGTCATGGCTGCCGTGGCTCTCGGGCGATGAGCGGGTCCTCTTCGACCTGGTGGACGACGATGCCCTGGTCGTTGTCGTCGAACCGAGGCGCCTGCGGGACCGCATCGCCGACCTGCAGGCGGAAGAAGAGGCGTTGGCGGACTCGTTGGCCACGACCTGGGGTGCCGATGTTGCCGCCTTCCCCCGCCTGCACACCGGCTGGGACCGCCTGCTGCTCCACACGGACGCGCCGGTGTGGGCCATCGATTCGGTCCCGGAGGGCCCCCAGGTGGACACCGTCCCCGCTTCGGGATGGCACACCGGGCCGGGTGCGGCAGCCGGCGAGGGCAGACAGGGGGTCGGCGGGCGCCTCGCCCGGTTGCTCGCAGAGGACCACCGGGTGGTTGTCGTAGCCGACGGCGAGGGCAGCGTCGATCGGCTCACCAGGCTGCTCCTGGAGGACGGCGTGGAGGTGGTCCGCGCCACCGCCGACACCGATCCGACAGCCCCCGGAGCCCACCTCGTCGTGACGCCCATCGAGCGCGGCTTCGTCATGCCGTCGGTCCGCCTAGCCGTCGTCACCGAGGCCGAGATTACCGGTCGCAGGCGAACCCGTCGGCGCTCCAGGCCGCGGCGCCCGGCCGCGGTGCGGGTGTTCGAGGACCTGGCTCCCGGCGACCACGTGGTCCACGAACAGCACGGTGTGGCCAGGTTCGCCGGGTTGGTGACCCGCACCCTCGGCGGCGTGGAGCGCGACTACCTGCTGCTTGAGTACCGGGGCGACGACAGGCTGTACCTGCCGACCGACCAGATCGACGTCATCCGACCCCACAAGGGCGGGGAGACGCCGACACTCAGCCGGATGGGCGGCTCCGACTGGCAGAAGACCAAGGCCAGGGTCCGGTCGGCCGCTGCCGAGATCGCCCAGGAACTTGTCCTCCTCTACCAGGCACGCGTCGCCACAACGGGCCACGTGTTCGCCGAGGACACGCCGTGGCAGCGCGAGTTGGAGCAGTCCTTCCCCTTCCAGGAGACACCCGACCAGCTGCAGGCCATCGAGGACGTGAAGTCCGACATGGAGAGTGCCGTGCCGATGGACCGCCTCGTCTGCGGAGATGTCGGCTTCGGGAAGACCGAGGTCGCGGTTCGGGCTGCGTTCAAGGCCGTGCAGGACGGCCGCCAGGTGGCGGTCCTGGTACCGACCACGCTTCTCGCACAGCAACACGGCCAGACGTTCCGGGACCGGTATGCGGCCTTCCCCGTGCGAGTCGAGGTGCTGAGCAGGTTCCTGACGACCAGAGAGGCCCGCAGGGTCATCGGCGGGCTGGCCGACGGAACGGTCGACGTCGTCATCGGCACCCACCGGCTGCTGTCCAAGGACATCCGCTTCAAGGACCTGGGGCTCCTCGTGGTTGACGAGGAACAGCATTTCGGGGTCAGCCACAAGGAGGCCATCAAGGCTCTCAGGACCGACATAGACGTGCTCACGCTGACCGCCACGCCGATTCCGCGCACGCTTGAGATGTCCCTGACCGGCATCCGGGACCTCAGCCTCCTGAACACCCCTCCGGCCGACCGGCAGCCGATCCTGACCTACGTGGGCGGGTACGACGAGCGGGCCGTCTCGGAGGCCATCCGCCGCGAGATGCTGAGGGACGGCCAGGTGTTCTTCGTGCACAACCGGGTCTACGACATCGATCAAATCGCAGCCGGCGTGCGTGAGCTGGTGCCCGAGGCCAGGGTGGCCGTGGCCCACGGGCAGATGGACGAGGTGAGCCTCGAGACGGTGGTCCTGGACTTCTGGGAGGGCCACTACGACGTTCTCGTCTGCACGACGATCATAGAGTCAGGTATCGACATGCCGACCGTCAACACGCTCGTCGTCGACCGGGCCGACCTGCTGGGGCTGGGGCAGCTGCACCAGTTGCGCGGTCGGGTCGGCAGGGCGGGCCAGCGGGCCTACGCATACCTGTTCACGCCGCCAGACCGGATTCTCACCGAGGAGGCCCACGAGCGGCTCCGTACGATCGGTGAGACCACGGAACTGGGTTCAGGCTACAGGATCGCAATGCGCGACCTCGAGATCCGCGGGGCGGGCAACCTGCTCGGCACCGGTCAGACAGGTCACATCGCCGCGGTCGGCTACGACCTCTACTGCCAGATGGTGACAGAGGCGGTGGACGAGCTGGCCGGCCGGGTGCCCGAGCCGGTGGCGGACGTCAGGGTCGAGGTGCCGGTCGATGCCCACCTGCCCGACACCTACGTCTCCCGCAACGACCTCCGACTCGAGGCCTACCGCAAGCTGGCCACCGCAGGGGCGTCTCCCGATCCGTCGGCGGTGGAAGCGGTCCGGACCGAGTGGGAGGACAGGTACGGGCCACTGCCGCCACCCGCACAGGCGCTGATCGAGGTGGGTCGCCTGCGCTCGATGTGCGCGGCACGCGGGATCACAGAGGTCGTGGTCAACAGGGGCCCCGGCCTGGGCGGCCCCGAACGGGTCGCCCGGTGCTCGCCCGTGGACCTGCCGCTCAGCAGGCAGACCAGGCTCGCCCGCCTCTACCGGCACGCCGTGTACAAGCAGGGACCCCGGCACCTGCTGCTGCCCATCGGCGAAGGTGACCTGATGGCCCAGTTGGCCTCGATGCTGGACGACCTTGTGCCCCTGGCCGACGGGCCTGCCGGACCCATCGTGGCGTCGCGTAGCATTCAGGGCTCGTGATGGCCGCCTCCCGCTTTGTCGCACCCCTCCTTCTCGTCGCACTCGTCGCATCGGCGTGCGGCTCCTCGGTGCCGGCGCTCGAGATCGGTGAGATCACCATCGACCGTGCCGCGCTCGCCGAGTGGATCGAGGACGCCGCAGGTCCGGGAGCCGTCGGAGTCACCTTCGACACCGCCGTGGCCGTCAGCCACCTTGACCAGTTAGTCCGCTACGAGGCGCTCGTGGACCTGCTCGCCGAGCACGGAACATCGGCTACCGCCGACGACCTGGACAGCGCCCGTGACCGCCTGCTGGCGGCCGGCCTGGACTCTGAAGCGCCGGGTCTGGAGACCCTCACAGGGTGGCAGGCGGCCCTGGACCTGACCGTGGCGGCGGGCGACGGTGTCCGGAGTGCGTACGAGGCCAACTCCGACCTGCTCGGCCACGAGCTCTGCGCCAGCCACATCCTGGTCTCCCTCGAGGAGGACGCCGGTGTCGTGCATCGACTCGTCGAGTCCGGAAGGGACTTCGCCGGGTTGGCGGGCGCTCTCTCGCAGGACCCCGGCTCGGCGGGCATCGGCGGTGCGCTGGGCTGTGTGTCCATAGGTATGTTCGTGCCCACGTTCGAGAGGGCGGTGCTGGGCGCGCTGCGCGCCGGAGTGACGCTGGTCGGACCGGTACCGAGCCAGCTCGGCTTCCACGTGATCCGGATCGACGAGGTCCGAAGGGTCGACCCAGTCCCGTTCGACGCGCTGGGTGATCGGGTCCTAGGGGCCATGCTTCACCTGGCGACCCTCACGCGCCCGATCGACCTGGATTCCAGGTACGGCACCTGGGATCCAATCATCGGGCGCGTCGTGGCGCCGGCCGGCCCGGTCGAACCCGGAGCGGCCCGGCCGGGGTCCTGACCCGCGGTGAGACCGACGGTCACGATCGTGGGCCTGGGCCCGGCAGGACCAGACCTCTGCACCTCGGGGACGCTCGGTGCGATTGCCGCCCACGAGCACCGCTTCGTCCGGACAGCCAGGCATCCGGCCGTGTCCGTGCTCGGAGACGTCGTCGCCCTCGACCACCACTACGTCGGGGCAGGCTGCTTCGACGACGTCTACGCGGGCATCGTCGACGAGGTCGTCGCTGCGGCTGTCGAACACGGAGCGGCCCTCTACGCCGTGCCCGGGTCTCCGATGGTCGCCGAGCGGAGCGTCGAGCTCCTCCTCGCCGATGACCGCGTCGACACAGTCCTGGTGCCGGCCCTCTCGTTCGCCGACCTGGCGTGGGTCCGCCTGGGGATCGATCCACTGGCCGAGGGCGTCCGGATCGTCGACGCCCGCCGGTTCGTCGTCGAGGCGGCCGGTGAGCGGGGTCCGATGCTGGTCGCCCAGGTCGACTCGCCGGCGGTGCTGGCGGAGATGGTGGCGGCGGTTCCCGATCCGCCCCCGACGCCCGTCACCGTGCTGCATGGGCTCGGCACGGCCGATGAGAGGCTGGTCCGTGTCGCATGGGACGACCTCTGCGATGTGGTCGAGCCCGACCACCTGACCTCCCTCTACATACCCGGGTTGGCGGCGCCGATCGCCGTCGAGATGCAGCGCTTCGTCGAGTTGGTGGCGACGCTCCGCCTGCAGTGCCCGTGGGACGCGGAGCAGACGCACGCCTCGCTGCGTCCCCACCTGCTGGAGGAGGCCTACGAGGTCATAGAGGCCCTCGACTCGTTCGACGAGGCCACCGGTGCCGGCAGCGAGCACCTCGAGGAGGAGTTGGGCGACCTGTTGTTCCAGGTCGTGTTCCACTCACGGATCGCCGCGGACGACGGCCGCTTCGACCTGGCCGACGTGGCCCGGGGCATCCACGACAAGCTCCGGCATCGGCACCCGCACGTGTTCCCCGGACCGGACGGGACCGCCACGGCCGCCGCCGATTCCGAGGCCGTGCTCACCAGCTGGGACCGGATCAAGCAGGCCGAGAAGGGGCGGGCGTCGGTGCTGGACGGAATCCCGACCGCCCTGCCGGCACTGGCAGCGGCCCAGAAGACCGTCCGTCGCGCCGGTGGCGTGGGCCTCTCTCCCGTCGACGGTCCCGTCGACGGCCCGATCTCGAACGAAGGCCTGGGAGAGGCGCTGCTGTCGCTGGTGGTCTGGGCCCGTCGACACGACCTCGACGCCGAGGACGCGCTGCGCGGCGCCGTGGCCCGATTCGCCGAATCGGTGCGGGCCGTGGAGGCCCTGGCTGCCGCCGAGGGCATCGACCTGGTGGAGGCGGACGCGCCCACCCTGACAGGTCTGTGGCAGAAGGCGACCGGGGGCTGAGCACCGGCAGCCACCACACGCGCTCCCTGCCTGCAGGACTACTACCGGAGATGGGGCCGGGGTGCAGGTAGCGTTGATCCGAGTGGTCGCAGTGAGGGAGCAGACGTGAGCAGCATCCAGGTCGTCGTCGGTCGACAGGTACTCGACTCCCGGGGCCACCCGACCGTCGAGGTGGAGGTGGTGCTCGACAGCGGTGCAGCCGGACGCTCCATGGTCCCCAGCGGTGCCTCGACCGGCCGGTTCGAGGCTGTCGAGCTCCGTGATGGTGGCGACCTGTGGGGCGGCAGGGGAGTCGCCGGAGCGGTCTCGAACGTCAACGGCGAGTTGGCCGCAGCGGTGAGGGGCCTCGAGGCGGCCGACCAGCGCGACCTGGACCGTGCGCTGACAGATGCCGACGGAACCGACGACAAGGGCCGGTTGGGCGCCAATGCCATCCTCGGGATCTCACTGGCCGTGGCCCATGCCGCCGCCGCCGAGGCGGGAATGCCCCTCTACCGGTACGTGGGCGGCCCCAACGCCCACGTCCTGCCGGTCCCGATGCTCAACGTGCTGAACGGCGGCGAACACGCCGACAACAACGTCGACATCCAGGAGTTCATGCTCATGCCGGTGGGGGCGGCGTCGTTCGGGGAAGGCCTGCGCTGGGGCGTCGAGTGCTACCACACCCTCAAGCGTGTGCTGCGCGAGCGTGGCCTCTCGACCGCGATCGGAGACGAGGGAGGCTTCGCCCCGAACCTGGACTCCAACGAGGAGGCCGTGCGGTTGCTCGTCGAGGCTATCGAGGAGGCCGGCTACTCACCCGGTACCGATATTGCGCTGGCGCTGGACGCCGCCTCCACCGAGTTCTTCGTCGACGGCTCCTATGTGCTGGCGGGCGAGGGTCGCAGCCTGTCCTCGGAGGCAATGGCCTCCTACCTGGCCGATCTCGCCGACCGATACCCGATCGTGTCCATCGAGGACGGCATGGCCGAGGACGACTGGGACGGCTGGGCGGCCCTGACGGGCGCTTTGGGTGACACGGTCCAACTCGTCGGCGACGACCTGTTCGTGACCAACACCGAGCGCCTCCAGAGGGGCATCGACACCGGGGTGGCCAACTCGATCCTCGTGAAGGTCAACCAGATCGGCACACTCACCGAGACCCTCGACGCCATCTCGCTGGCCACCGCCAACGGCTTCACGGCCGTGATGTCGCACCGCTCCGGAGAGACCGAGGACACGACCATCGCCGATCTGGCGGTGGCCACCAACTGTGGACAGATCAAGACGGGCGCACCGGCGCGTAGCGACCGGGTCGCCAAGTACAACCAGTTGCTGCGCATCGAGGAGGACCTGGGTGAGGCGGCGGCCTACCGGGGCCTGGCCGCCCTGGCCGGCAACCGGGCGGCGGGCCCAGTGGGTCTGTGAGACCTGCGGTAGCACGCCGCCTGTCCCTGCTCGGCGTGGCTCTGGTCGTCGCCACCGCCGCCCTGGCTTTCGGGGTTGTGCCATTTCGCGACTGGCTGGACCAGAGGCAGGTGAACGACGAGCTGCGTGCCCGGGTCGAGGCCGTCGAGGTCGTCAACCGGGCCTACGAGCAGCGCATCGACGCCCTCAACACCGACGAGGAGATAGAGCGCCGGGCACGTCGTGACTTCAACCTGGTCCACCCCGACGAGGAGGCCTATGCGGTTGTGCCCCCGCCCGTCCAGCCTCACCGCGTGCCGGGCATCTGGCCCTTCGACCGCTGACCCCCGGCCCACCGGTCTCCTGCCGGACTGAAGCCCGAACGCCTGCCACGGCTAGTTTCGCCCCACGCCCGACCGGGCATGATCGCCGACGGAGGTGGGACCTTGACGGCAGTGATCGAGGCAACGGGACTGGAACGTCGATTCGGCGACATAGTCGCCGTCGACGGCATCGACCTGCGTGTCGACAGCGGCGAGATCTTCGGGTTCCTGGGGCCCAACGGTGCCGGCAAGTCGACCGTGGTGCGGATCCTCACCACGCTCCTGCGCCCCACGGCCGGCTCGGCCAGCGTGGGTGGGTTCGACCTGGCCACGCGTCCGGGCGACATCCGCCGGCTGATCGGTGTGGCGCTGCAGGACGCTGCGATCGATCCCCTGATGACCGGTCGGGAGCTGATACGACTCCAGGCCGTCCTGCACGGCATCTCCCGCAACGCGGTCAGGACCCGGGGGCCCGAACTGCTGGAGCGCGTCGGCCTGACCGGCGCTGCGGACCGCCGGGTGGCCACCTACTCGGGTGGCATGCGCCGACGCCTCGACCTGGCCCTGGCCCTGGTGCACGAGCCGGAGATCCTGTTCCTGGACGAGCCCACCACCGGCCTCGACCCGACCAGCCGACAGGCACTCTGGGAGGAGGTCCGGCGCCTCAACGGCGAGCACGGCACCACGGTGTTCCTGACCACCCAGTACCTCGAGGAGGCCGACCAGCTGGCCGACCGCATCGCCATAATCGACCAGGGAAGGCTCGTCCGGGAGGGTACGCCGACCGAGCTCAAGGCGACGGTCGGTGCACCGACCCTGCGCGTCGAGGTGGGGCGGGACAATGTCGGAACGGCCCGCACAGTGCTGGCCGAGTTCGGTTCCGAGCGACCTGCACTCGAGGGACGGGCGGCTATCGGACTGCTCGACGGTGCAGCACGCGTGGCCGACGTGGTACGTGCGTTGGACGCCGCAGGCGTGCCGCTGGTCCACCTCGAGCTGGACGCTCCGAGCCTCGACGACGTCTTCGCAGACGCCACGGGCCGCCGACTCGAAGGCGCAACGGACCAGGTGTGAGCGGCCTGCGCCTCATGGGCGTCCAGACCCTCGAGCTGGCCCGGCGATCGGTGGTGAACGAGCGGAGGCAGTTGCTCTCGGTGACCCCCGGCCTGGTGTTCCCGCTCCTGCTCGCAGCCGTCTACAGCCAGCAGTTCCGGCGTGTGCTGGCCCTGCCGGGCTTTCCCGAGGTCGATTCCTTCCTGGACTTCGTCCTTCCGGCGTGCGTGATCCAGGCCGTCTCGTTCGGTGCCACCGCCGCCGGCTCCGAGTTGGCCCTCGACATCGAGAACGGGTTCCTGGACCGCCTCCTGGCCTCGCCGGTGGCCAGGGTGCCGATCCTGTTGGGCCGGCTGGGCGGTTCCTCGGTGGTGGCGGCGATCAAGACGGTGATCATCATCGCCGTGTTCCTGTTCTTCGGCGCCGAGGTGGCAGGTGGACCGGCAGCGATGCTCGTCATCGTGGGGATGTCGTCCCTCCTGGTGCTCGCCATAGGTGGCATCGCCCAGGTGATGGCCATCAGGACGGGTTCCCAGGAGGCGGTCAATGCCAGCTTCCCCCTCATCTTCGTGACCATCTTCATGAGTTCGGCCTTCTTCCCGACGAACCTCATGAGCGGCTGGTTCCGCGTGGTCGCGGAGAACAACCCGTTGACATGGGTGATCGACCCGGTCCGCCGACTGGTCATCGAGGGCTGGGCCACGGGCGATGCCGTCCAGGCCCTGGGCCTGCCGGCGATCCTGGCCGCGGCGACCATAGGGGCGGCGTTGCTGTCCCTCCGGCGCCGGCTGGCCGCCCCGTGACCAGGGCGACGAGGGCGACCGGATGGGGCCACGGTTGGGCGGTGGCCCGGGCGGTCTGCGTGCGTGGGCTGCGACGGGTCATGGCCAGGCCGATCCTGATCATGCCCACCATCGTCATGCCCGTGTTCTTCGTGGTCAGCTTCACCGGGGCCTTCAGCGCCCTGACGAGGATCGAGGGCTACGGCACCGACAACGTCTACAACTGGATGGCGCCCTACGCGGCACTCCAGGGTGCGGTGTTCGCCGGAGTCGGCGGTGCCGCCTCGGCGGCCGACGACCTCGAGAACGGGTTCTTCGACCGCCTGCTGCTCACCCCCGGCGGTCGGTTCCCGTTGCTGGCGGGAACCATCGGATACAGCGGGGTGCGGTCCCTGATACCGACGACAGCGGTGCTGGTCGTCTCGTACTTCGGTGGCCTGGCCCTTCCCGGAGGCCCCGTGGGGCTGGTCAGCCTCTACGTGGCGACGGTCGGCATGGCGGTCGTGTTCTGCCTGATCGGCCTGGCCATCGTCTACCGGATGCGGACAATGCGCTCGATGATGATCGTCCAGGTACTCGGGTTCAGCCTCATGTTCCTGTCCATAGGCCAGGTTCCGATCCGGTTCCTGGACAGCTGGCTGCACACGGCGGCACGCGTCAACCCGCTCACCAACGTGCTGCGCCTGGCGCGGCAGGGGTTCATCGGCGACCTCTCCTGGTCGGTCACCTGGCCCGGTCTCGTCGCCGTCGCGGCGATGACGCTCGGCGCCGGGTTCGCCGCCCACCGCGGCTTGGTGAAGATGGCGCCGTGAGTGCTGCCCGGGGTCGCCCCCGGGGCTAGAGTCGCCCCCTGCCTGCCGTGGGGGGGCGATCAACCGGAAGCCCCGATTCCGGATGGACCTGACCGGCCCGGACGAGCGAGAGAGAGACTGCCGATGCGGGTGTCGATGACGATCAACGGGAACCCGGTGTCCCACGACGTGGAGCCGCGGACCCTCCTCGTGCACTATCTGCGGGACCGGGCCGGGCTAACGGGCACCAACGTGGGTTGCGACTCGTCGTCGTGTGGCGCCTGCACCATCCACCTCAACGGCGAGGCGGTGAAGTCCTGCACGGTCCTCGCCGTGCAGGCCGACGGACAGGACCTGACCACCATCGAGGGTCTGGCCGACGGCGACACCCTGCACCCGATGCAACAGGCGTTCCACGAGTGCCACGCCCTCCAGTGCGGGTACTGCACGCCCGGAATGATCATGGCTGCGGTGTCACTGCTGGACGAGAACCCGGATCCCACGGAGTCCGAGGTGCGTGAGGGGCTCGAGGGCAACCTCTGTCGCTGCACCGGCTACCACAACATCGTGAAGGCCGTCCTCCAGGCGGCGGGGGGCGCGAGGTGATCCCCGTCGCCTTCGACTACGAGAGGGCCGAGTCGACCGACCACGCACTGTCACTGCTCGCAGAGCATGGCGACGACGCGAAGGTGCTGGCCGGAGGACACTCCCTGCTGCCGCTCATGAAGTACAGGCTCGCGGCACCGGCGGTCCTCGTCGACATCGGTCGGCTCGACGAGCTCTCCTACATCCGCGACGACGGCGACCTGCTGGCCATCGGGGCCCTGACCCGTCACCGCGACGTCGAGACCAGCGACCTGGTCCTCGCCAACGCCGGGCTCCTGGCAGGGGCCACGGCCCAGGTGGGCGATCCCCAGGTCCGCCACCGGGGCACCCTCGGCGGGGCGCTGGCCCACGGCGACCCGGCGTCCGACCTGCCGGCGGCTCTACTGGCGTTGCGGGGCAGCATGGTCATACGGGGCCCGGGCGGGACCCGCGAGGTGGAGGCCGACGACTTCTTCACGGGCTTCCTCGAGACCGCCCTCGGTGAGGACGAGTTGCTGGTCGAAATCCGGGTGCCGAAGATGCCTGATGCCACCTGGTCGTTCCAGAAGTTCAACCGTCGGGCCCAGGACTGGGCGATCGTCGGTGCCGCGGTGGTCGTGAACGGGGGAGTATGCGGTGTCGGCCTCGTGAACATGGACTCGCAACCGGTCCGGGCCGCAGCCACCGAGGCCTCGGTCGATTCGGGTGGTACGGCCGCAGAGGCGGCCGCCCTCGCAGCCGATGGGCTGGAACCGTCGGCCGACCTGAACGCCTCGGTCGAATACCGTTGCCACCTCGCCCGGGTGCTGACGCGTCGGGGCCTCGAGGAGTCGGGCCTCTGAGCCACTGACGCCGCGTCCGCCTAGCCTTGGGACATGAGCATCCATGACGTAGCCACCGTGGAAGAGGTGATCGACGCCCTCAGGGAGCGCGACTACCTGGCCGACGAGGGGCTCGGCACGGCCATCTACCTGGCCCTGCGGATGCGCCGCCCGCTGCTGCTCGAGGGCGAGGCCGGCGTCGGCAAGACCGAGGTCTCCAAGGCGCTGGCCGCCTGGTCAGGTGGACGCTTCATCAGGTTGCAGTGCTACGAGGGACTCGATGCGGCACAGGCCGTCTACGAGTGGGACTACGCCAAGCAGCTCCTGCACCTGCGTGCCGCCGAGGCGACCGGCGTGACCGTCGGCGCCGACACGGTGGCGCTTGAGGACGAGCTCTACCAGGAGCGCTTCCTGGTTCGCCGACCCCTGCTCCAGGCGCTGGCGGTGACCGAGGGGCCGCCTCCCGTCCTGTTGATCGACGAGGTCGACCGTGCCGACGACGAGTTCGAGGCGTTCCTTCTCGAGATCCTGTCCGACTTCGCTGTGACAGTGCCCGAACTGGGCACCTTCACCGCCGTCGTCCCTCCGGTCGTGGTCATCACCTCGAACCGCACCCGCGACGTGCACGACGCCCTCAAGCGTCGCTGCCTGTACCACTGGGTCGAGCATCCCGATGTGGACCGTGAGGTCGACATCCTCCGGGTGCGTGCCCCACACGTGCCGGTCTCGCTGGCCCGCGACGTGGCCCTCGTGGCGGCCCAGTTGCGGGACATGGGTCTGTACAAGCCGCCGGGCGTGGCCGAGAGCCTCGACTGGGCGGAGGCCCTGCTCCTGGTCGGGGTCGACGACCTGGATGCGAGCGCCATCGACACCACGCTCGGCACGCTGCTCAAGTACCGCGAGGACCAGGACCGGGTCCGCTCCCGCGGCTTCGGCGACCTGCTCGCAACTGCCCGCCAGGGCTGAGGTCGTGGCGGCAGTGGCAGAACGCACCCTCGACCGCCACCTGGTCGGGTTCGTGGACGCCCTCCGACGGGCGGGCGTTGCGGTACCTGTGGGCAGCACCCTGGACTTCGGTCGAGCGGTTGCCGAGGTTGGTGCCGACACCCGCGGCGGCGTCTACTGGTCGGGTCGTTCCACCCTCATCACGCGGCCGGAGGACATCGCCACCTTCGACGAGGTGTTCGAGCTCCACTGGGTCGGCGGTGTGGCCAGTTTGCGCGATGTGTCCGAGCCACCGGCGCTGACCGTCCTATTGGACGATGGACCCGACGCAGCCGATTCCGGTGACGAGCCGGACGATGTCCGTGACGACGTGGTCAGCGTGAGGTATTCGCGCATCGAGGTGCTCGGCGCCAAGGACTTCGCCGAATGCAGTGACGACGAGTTGGCCGAACTCCACGCCATGATGCTAGAGATGCGCCTGAGCGGTCCGACACGTCCCTGTCGGCGGCGGCATCCGTCGCGTCGCCGGGGGCGCCCCGACCTTCGGCGCACCGTCCAGGCCGCCCTCCGGACGGGTGGCGAGCCGATGCGTCGGGTGTTCGCCGACACGGGCGTGCGGCCCCGACGCCTGGTGCTGCTTCTGGACGTCAGCGGCTCGATGGAGCCGTATACGCGTGCGCTCCTGCGGTTCCTGCATGCGGCGATGGTCGGCCGCCGCGATGTGGAGGTCTTCGCTCTGGGAACCCGGCTCACCAGGCTCACCCGCGAACTCTCCACCCGTGACCCCGATGCTGCGCTCGGCCGTGCGGCCCTGGCGGTGGCCGACTGGTCCGGAGGTACGAGGCTCGGTGACGGAATCGGGGAGTTCAACGACCGGTGGGGGGTCCGGGGAATGGCGAGGGGTGCGACCGTGGTGGTGCTCTCCGACGGTTGGGATCGCGGCGAACCGGCGGTGATGGACGAGCAGATGACCCGCCTCGGCCGGGTGGCCCACGAGGTGGTCTGGGTGAACCCGTTGAAGGCCACGCCGGGGTATGCGCCGCTGGCCCGGGGCATGGCCGCCGCTTTGCCGCACGTGGACCGGTTCCTGGAAGGCCACAGCCTCGACTCCCTGAAGGCCCTGGCGGCGGCGATAGCCGAGTAGTTCGCATCCCCTCAGATCACCGGCGCCCGAGCGAGCACGGTGGGTGGGTAGTGGGATTCGGTCGGCTCCGAGAGCGCAGCGACCTGCGATGAGCCGGCGCCCGACCGAGCACGGTGGGTGGGGGCGGGACTCTGCGGTGTCTGACTGCGCAGCGACCTGCGAAGTCCGAGCAAGCTTCGGGGCCGGCCGAAGCCCCGTGTGGATCAACAGCGCGCAGGGAGGGATCAGCCGGTGTTCCTCATGCCGGCTGCGATTCCGTTGATGCTGAGAAGCAGGGCCCTCTTGGCCTCCGGGGAGTCGTCGCCCCTGCGAGAGCGGGCCAGCAACTCCACCTGGAGCACGTTGAGGGGATCCAGATAGGCGTCGCGCACGGCGAGGGTGCGACGCAGCATCGGCTTCTCGGCGAGCAACCCCGCACCGGTGACGGTCGCCACCTCATGGGCGGTCCGTCGGTTCTCGTCGACGACCATCTCGAACAGGTGGTGCAGTTCCGGGTCCACGAGGCTCTCCACGTAGTGGCGGGCAATGGCCAGGTCGGTCTTGGCGAGCGTCATCTCGACGTTGGATATGAACGTCCGGAAGAAGTGCCATTCGTCGTACATGCGTCGGAGTTCGTCCCCCATCCCGGCCTGTCGGGCAGCGGCGAGGCCCGTTCCGACACCGAACCAGCCGGGGATGATCTGGCGTGACTGGGTCCAGCCGAACACCCAGGGGATGGCCCTCAGGTCCGCGATGCCCGAGGTGGACGACGCCCTCCTCGATGGTCGGGAGCCGATGTTCATGCCGCCCAACTCCTCGACCGGGGTCGACGATCCGAAGTACTCGACCAGGCCCGGGGTCTCGATGAACTCCCGGTAGGCGTTGTAGGAGGCGTCCGAGACGTCGTCCATGATCTGGTACCAGAGCGTGATCGTGCCGTCGTCGTGGCGCGGCGTGCGGTGGGCCAGCGAGCTCTCTATCAGGGCGCTGAGGGCCAGGTCCAGGTTCCTGTTGGCGATCTCGGGAAGGCCGTACTTGTCGGCGATGACCTCGCCCTGCTCGGTGAACTTGACCTCGCCGTCGAGCACGCCGCTGGGCTGGCTCAGGATCGACGCATGGGTCGGACCGCCGCCCCTGCCGATGGTGCCGCCCCTGCCGTGGAACACCCTTATGTCCACCCCGGTCTCCTCGGAGACCTCGTTGATCTGGCGGAGGGCCTTGTGGATCTCCCACTGCGAGGTGGTGATGCCGCCGTCTTTGTTGGAGTCCGAGTAGCCGACCATGACCTCCTGTGTGCCGCCACGGATCTCGACTAGGCGCCTGTACGGTTCGACGGCGAACAACGCCCTCAGCACGGGGCCGATCGACCTGAGGTCGTCGATGGTCTCGAAGAGCGGCACGAATCCCAGCCTGGCGACCCCGCTTCCGAGGTCGATGAGGCCCACCTCGCGGGCCAGGAGCACCGGTGCCAGGACGTCGTCGACGCCCCTTGTCATCGAGATGATGTAACTCTCGATGACGTCGTCGCCGTCGCGGTCGAGGATCGTCCGGAGGGTGCGGAACAGGGCGAGGGCGTCGGTCGGGTCGGCCTGGTGGGGAGGGGCCAGCGGCCGTCGGCTCTCGAGTTCGGCCGCCAGCAACTCGCTGCGCTGGTCGGGGGTGGCGTCGGCGTAGTCGGTTCCCACGGCGTCGAAGAGGCCGGAGAGCGTCTCGTGGTGTCGGTCCGTGTGCTCCCGGATGTCCAGGATCGCCAGGTGGAAGCCGATCATCGCCAGGGTGCGCCTCACGCGTGTGAGGCGTCCGTCGGCCAGGAGTGCGCCGCCGTTGGCCCTTAGCGACCTGTCGAAGACCGCCAGGTCGGCGTCCATCTCGGTCGGCGACCCGTAGGCCCTTGTGCCCGGCGGCGTCTCGGCGGTCTCGGCCAGGCGCTGCCTCATCGCCGTGCAGCGGATCCGGTATGGCTCCGCGGGGTCGTGGCGGTCCAGCAGGCCTACGAACGCGTCCTGGTCGGCGAGGGCTGCGGAGGCGAGCTCGTCGGTCACCCCGTGGACCCTCGTGCTCACGCTCAGGTCGTTCTGGAGGTCGGTGACCTCGGCGACCAGCAACTGGATCGCCCGCTGCCGCTGCAGGCCGAGCACCGCCTCGGTGGTGGCGGGGGAGACGTTGGGGTTGCCGTCCCGGTCACCGCCCACCCAGGTGCCGAACCGGATCGGCGCATGGGTGGGGTCCATCTGCCCGCCGATGGATTCCAGGGCGGCCGCTATGTCGTCGAACAGGTCGGGCACGGCCTCCCTGACCGTTTGGCCGATGTAGTAGAGGACGGACCGTGCCTCGTCGAACGGGTCGGGTCGCTCGTGGCGGATCTCGTCGGTCTGCCAGATCGCCTCGATCAGTTCCTCGACCCTCCTGTCCATGCGGCGGAGGTCTCCCTCGGTACGACGGTGCTCGCTGCGCTTCTCGATGAGCTCGGCGATTCCAGCCAACTTCTCCAGGATCGCCCGCCGGGATGCCTCGGTGGGGTGTGCGGTGAATACCGGCCGTAGCTCCGTGCGGTTGACGAGGTCGGCGATCTCGACGGGGCTGACCCCGTGTTCCACGAGGGAGCGGACCGTCTCGTCGATGCGGTGCGCCTGCCGTGGGGCACCTGTGTTGAGGTCTTCGATTCGATGAACCTGTTCGGCCACGTTGGCGAGGTGGAAGTAGACCGTGAACGCCCTGACCAGGAGGATGGCCTCGTCGGTGTCGGCGTCGCCGAGCAGGTCGGCCAACTCCCAGGAGATGTCGGTGCCGTCGCCCTTCTGGCGCAGGCGGCGGGCGAGCATGCGCACCTGCTCGACGTTGTCGAGCAGGTGCTGGCCGTGCTGGCGCACCAGGGTGTTGCCGAGTTGGTGGCCGAGGCGTCGGATGTCGGACCGGAGTGCGGCATCGGTCGTCTCGTGGGCGGTGGACGGTGGAGGCATCAGAACGGAAACCTAGTCGAATCTACCTTGTGCTTCTATCTACTTGAATACCAGGAAATATTCTGGCACACTGTCATGGTTCGACGCAGAGGTCCCACCGTATCGCCCTCCCGAACCGGGGCTGGGCCGACATCCTGGAAACAGCCGTGAGCCACACTCGCTATCCCCCCGCCCGCCAGCGCCTCCAACGCAGCGAACTCGCCGTGCCGGGGTCCAACCCGAGCCCGTTCGAGAAGGCCGCGGCCAGCGACGTCGACTATGTGTTCCTCGACCTCGAGGATGCCGTAGCCCCGGGCGACAAGGAGGCCTCCCGCACCAACATCATCGAGGCCCTCGGTGACATCGACTGGCGCGGGCTGGGCAA
>DQOF01000102.1 GCA_015658775.1 Acidimicrobiia bacterium
CCCGAGGTGGTCGCCGGAGCCGATCGCCTGACCTGGGTCCAGCTCCCCTATGCAGGCATCGAGCCGTTCGCCCACCACCTGGACAGCCGCCTCACCTGGACCTGTGGCAAAGGCATCTACGCACCGGCGGTTGCCGAGACCGTCATGGCCCTCCTGCTGGCCGGTTGCAAGAACATCCACAGGTACGCCCGGTCGGCCACGTGGACAGGCCCTGTGGGCCGCATCCTGGCCGGTTCGCGCGTGACAGTGCTCGGTGGCGGAGGAATCACCGGATGCCTACTGCCCCTGCTCGCCCCGTACGACTGCACCACGACCGTGGTCCGACGAACCGACAGCCCGTTCCCGGGCGCCGACCTGACCGTCACCACCGGACACCTCGACGAGGTGCTGCCCGACACGGACCTGCTCGTCCTCGCCCTCTCCCTCACCGCCGAGACCACCGGGATCATCGACTCCCGGACCCTCGCGCTCCTCCCCCGCCATGCCTGGGTGGTGAACGTGGCACGAGGTGGCCACATCGTCACAGACGACCTCGTCACCGCACTCGTGGACGGCACCATCGGTGGCGCGGCCCTGGATGTGACCGATCCGGAACCCCTGCCCGACGGGCACCCCCTCTGGTCGCTCCCGAACTGCCTGATCACCCCTCATATCGGCAACACGCCCGAGATGGGGCTGGTGTACATCACCGACCTCGTGGAGGAGAACGTGCGCCGCTTCCTGGCCGGCCGGGACCTCCTGGCCCCTGTCGACGTGGGCCTCGGATACTGACGATGGGATGCTGACCGTGGCCCGCGTCGCCGCACTGCTGCTGGCTGCGGTGTTCGTCGTCGCCGCCGTTGCCAAGTTCCGTGACCAGCCCGCGACCAGGCGCGCCATGCGCGATGTCGGCCTGCCCAACCCAAGGCTGATGGCAGTGGCCGTGCCGCTGGTGGAGGCGGCATCGGCCCTCCTGCTGCTGGTCGACCCGACTACCGGCGGCCCGTGCGCCGTCGCCCTCCTGGCAGCGTTCACGACCCTCATCGCAGGCCGCCTGCTGGCCGGCCACGAAGGCGGCTGCGGGTGCTTCGGGGCCTGGTCGACCCGGCCACCCTCCTGGCGGGACCTCGCGCGCAATGCGCTGCTCATGGGACTCGGGGTGGCAGCCGCCCTGGGGTGACACCGACAGCGCCATGTTTGCTACCGTCCGGCCACCACCGGAGGAGGCACAACAGGTTGGATTCCCTCACAGCGGCCCGAGAGACCGCCACACCGATAGGGGACCTGGGCGCCAAGTTCATGCTCGACGGTGCCGCCTACGCGCGCGGTGCCGAGTTGGGCCTTCCGCCCGGCATGGGCACCTATGTCCTGGGGCGCCTCGGAGCGCTGGGCGACGTCGATGCCGAGACGGCGGTCGACGCTGCCTTCTTCTGGAATCCCGAGACGATCCGCTCGAACTGGACCCCGGAAGATGCCTCTGGGTCCGGAGTGACGTCCCCATCGGCCGCCGCGGTCGCCTACGGGCAGATCTGCGCCGAACGGGGACGGGAGTACCTAGCGGGGTTCGAGGGTGCGGAGCGCCTCGCCGACTTCCTCGGCCGCGTGGTCGACTCGGCCGATGACACCGATGCCGCCCTGTTCGCCGGCTGGCGTGACCTGGACCGGCCCTCCGACGCCACAGGGAGGGCGTACCTCCTGACCCAGGTGGCCAGGGAACTCAGATTCTGCCGCCACACCCGTGCCGTGCGGGCAGCCGGAGCGGACCCGCTGGGGATGGTGCTCGCCAAGGGGGGTGAGGGCAACGCCGCCCTCTTCGGCTGGACCGACCTGTCGCCCGGGCCCATCGATCCCGAGACCCACGAAGCCATCGAGGCGGCCACAGACGAAGCGTCGGCCGCCGACCTCGCATGCCTCACCGACGACGAACGGTCGGAGTTGGTCGAGTTGGCCACCGCCGCACTGGCCCACGCAGCCTGAGCCCCGGCCCCCTGGCCGATACCGACCCGCCCACCCACCAACCACAGAAAGCGAGCAGCCCCGATGGATGGCCTGATGATGGACACCCCGCTCTCCCTGATCCACCTGTTCGACCGTGGCACCAGGCTGTTCGCCGACAAGCAGATAGTGACCTCGACGCCCGGCGGCATGGAACGCCTGTCGTACGGCGACTGGGGCGATCGCACCCGTCGCCTCGGCGGGATGCTCGACGACCTCGACATCAGCGGTGACGGAAGGGTCGCCACGTTCGCGTGGAACAACTCGCGCCACCTCGAGCTCTACTTCGCAGCGCCGTGCACAGGGCGGGTCTCGCACACCCTCAACCTGCGGCTGTTCCCGGAGCAGCTCACCTACATCGTCAACCACGCTGAGGACGAGGTCATCTTCGTCGACCATTCGGTGGCCGGGCTGATCTGGCCCCTCATGGACGCCTTCGACACGGTGCGCCACGTGGTCCTCATGGACGACGGCGCCCCGGCTCCGGACGCCGATGCCATCCGGGCCGACGTCCACGACTACGAGAGCCTGCTCGCCTCGGCGTCGGCCGTCGAGTGGACCCGGGTCGACGAGAACCGGGCCAGCTCGATGATGTACACCTCGGGGACCACCGGCAACCCCAAGGGCGTCGTCTACTCACACCGCTCGGTCGTACTCCACACCTTCGGCGCGATGATGGCCGACACGCTCGGAGTCAACGAACGCGATGTGATCCTGCCCGTGGTGCCGATGTTCCACGCCAACGCCTGGGGGCTGGCCCATGCAGGCGTCGCAACCGGGGCGACCCTCGTGATGCCCGGAGCCAACCTCGCAGCCGGCGCCCTCGCAGACCTGATCGAAGGCGAGAAGGTGACCCTCGCCGCCGGCGTGCCGACCATCTGGATGGGCGTGCTACCCGAACTGGAGGGACGCGACGTGTCCTCCCTGCGGGCCATCCCGTGTGGCGGGTCGGCGGTTCCCAGAACGCTGTCGGAGGGCTACCGGAAGGCCACGGGCCTGCCGATCCTGCAGGCCTGGGGCATGACCGAGACCAGCCCCCTTGCCGCCGTCTGCAACATCAAGTCCACCCTCGACCACCTCGACGACGACGCCAAGGCCGACCTGCGCACCAGCGTCGGGCTGATCACACCGGCGGTCGACTTCCGCATCGCCGACTCCGACACCGGCGCGGAGGTGCCATGGGACGGAGAGTCACGCGGCGAGCTGCAGGTCCGGGGCCCGTGGGTCGCCAGCACCTACTACAACGACGACCGTTCGTCCGAGTCGTTCACCGACGACGGTTGGCTGAGAACGGGCGACGTGGCGACCGCCGACGCCGAGGGCTACATCCGGCTGGTCGACCGCACCAAGGACCTGATCAAGTCGGGAGGCGAATGGATCAGCTCGGTGGAGTTGGAGAACGAGATCATGGCGCATCCCGACGTGGCCGAGGCAGCCGTCATCGGTGTCGCGTCCACCAGGTGGGGTGAGCGGGCAATGGCATGTGTCGTGACCGCCGAAGGCGCATCGCTGAGCGCCGACGACATCCTCGACTGGCTGGACGGTCGGGTCGTGAAGTGGTGGCTCCCCGACAGGGTGGAGTTCATAGACGAGGAGCCCAAGACCTCGGTCGGCAAGTTCTCCAAGAAGACCCTGCGGGAGCGCTTCGGGGACGTGCTCGTCGACTGAATCCCGACGGGTCGATGGTTGGCGCTACTGCTGCGGCGTGCCATGATCAGCCTGTGCGTGGTACCTGAGACCACGAGCCACACGACGAGAAGGGAACCTTCGTGGAACTGTTCACTGACTTCATGGGTATCGATGGAGGCGGCCAGGCACTCGGCCGGTTCGCCCACTACCTCGGCGGCATCACCTGGATAGGCCTCCTCTACTTCTTCAACTTCATCCAGGGGGCCGCCTTCAGCGAGATGGGCGACGCCGCCAGGGGCGAGGCGCTGCGCAAGATCACCTGGCGCACCCTCTGGTGGTTCCGGTGGGCGGCGGCCCTCACCTGGGTCTCGGGCATCTGGATCCTGGGCACCCAGGAGTTGATCAACGACATGGACTACTGGAGGTCGGCAGGCGGTATGGGCATCGCCTTCGGCGTGCTCCTGGGCACGACGATGGCCGCCAACGTCTGGATGGTCATCTGGCCGGCCCAGCAGATCGCCATCGGCTCGTCGGTGTCGGTTGCGGGCGGTGGCGAGGCCGATCCCGCTGCTCCCGCTGCCGCCAAGCGTGCCGGGCGGGCCAGCCGGGTGAACACCCTGTTCTCCATCCCGCTGATCTTCTTCATGATGTGGGCCAGCCACTTCGGGGACAACTTCGACAACCCAGAGGCCAGCACCCGGATCACCATCTGGATCGTGTTCGGCCTCATCGGACTGGTGATGGAACTGTCGGCCCTGGGCAGGATCGGTGGCTACGACAACGCCATCAACAAGCTCGTGCTGGACAAGCACCAGAGCACGATCAAGTTCGGATTCGTGATAACGGTGGTGCTCTACGCGCTGTTCGAGATCATGGCCTGATCCGCCTTCAGGCGCTCAACTCACGAGGAGCCGGGCCTCCATGCCGCTCGCCCTGTGCCCGGCGATGTCGCAGTAGAGCATGTACCGGCCGGGTTCCAGGTTGATCGTGGCTGTGGCCACCGAGGCCTTGCCCACCTCCAGGTGGAGTTGATCCTCGAGACCCTCGACCGTCAGCGTGTGGCTCTGGAATCCGTCGAGCACGTACTCGATCGAGACCTCGCCGGCTGCGGCCTCGTACATGTCGGCGTCGAAGTCCTGCTTGTCGAGGGCGACCACGCGGAGCACGCCGTCCTCGGTGGGCGGAAGGGCGCTTCCGCCACCTCCGCAGGCGCTCAGCAGCAGCGCAGCACCGATGGTGGCTGCCGGTGTGGTCCGCATGCTTCACTCCCGTGGATCCAGTTCGGGCCCGGGGCAGGACCGGTGTGGTGGATCGTCGGGGTCGAGACTATCCGTGGGAGGTGCCTCCCATGAGCAGGGCCGTCCATGGGCAAGGCCGTCTGTGGGCAATGATGGACCCATGTCCGGGATGACGCCGCACGTGGCACTCCTCGCCAACCCTGCCGCCCGTGCGGGCCGCGACCTGGACCGGGTTCTGCAACGGCTGCAGGCACTGGGTGTCGCCCCCGACGTGCTGGCAGCCGGTTCGCCGGCCGAGGCGATCGCAGCCGCCGAGAAGGCGGTCGCCGACGGGACGGAACGGCTGGTCGTGGTCGGCGGTGACGGCATCGTACACCTTGCCGCCGGTGCCCTGGCAGGTTCGTCCACCGCTCTGGGAATCATCGCCGCCGGTACGGGCAACGACGCCGCACGCGCCCTCGGCCTGCTCGACGGCGACCTGGGGACCAGGGTCGATCGGGTACTGGACGAGCCGACGGCCATCGACATGATCAGCGGCGGCGACCGTCCCGCCGTCACCAACGTCATCATCGGGTTCCCGGCCACGGTCAACGAACGGGCGAACCGGATGCGGATGGGAGCCGCCCGCTACACGGTTGCCACCCTGCTCGAGATCCCCCGCATGCGGCCGCAGCCCTATCGGCTGGTGCTGGACGGTGAGGCACGCGACCTGCACGCCGCCGTGGTCGTCGTGGCCAACACGGCCTACTTCGGTGCCGGTATGGCCATCTGCCCCGATGCCGATCCCACCGACGGCCTGCTCGACGTGTGCGTGGTCGGTGACGCCGGCCGGGTCGAACTGCTCAGGTCGTTCCGGCTCGTCAACAGCGGACGGCACGTCGACCACCCGAAGGTGTCGATGTTCCGGGCCGGCGAGGTGACGGTGGAGGGTGCCGGTCCGATACGGGCCGACGGCGAGCCTCTCGGTGCCCTGCCGGTGACGCTTCGGCCGGACCGCGGAGCGCTGCTGGTCGCCGGAGCATCGGCCCACCGGGCCCACCGGGGCTAATGTCGCTGCCATGGACCGACACAGCATCTCGATCACCTACTGCGTGCCCTGAGACTATTCAGCCCGCGCCGTGGGCGCGGCCAGCGACCTGCTCACCAACTACCAGCACGTGATCGACGACCTCCGCCTGGTCACCGGAGACAACGGCGTATTCGACGTGACGGCCGACGGTGACCTGATCTACTCCAAGGCCCAGACCGGCCGCCATGCCGAACCCGGCGAGGTGCTGGAGCTGTTCAGGGATCTCATGGGATCAGACGTACCCCGCTACGGCGAAGAGTGAGCCTCGCTGCTTGGAGGACAGAACAAGCAGTTCTACCGGAACCGACGGCTCTGCATGCGACCACCGCCAGGACATGTTCGAGCAGATGAAGCAGTCGATCCTCGTTCAACGCCTAAACACGCTCGACCCGTCGGCCGCAACCGCTGAGCAATCACTCGAAATGACGACTCGCGAGGGGGCAAGGCACCTCGGAAGCGACGCCGGCGTGCTCGTCCCAGGCAAGTTCGCCGACATCGCGGTCATCGACTTGCAGTAGGTCCACCTGCAGCCGTTCAACCGCACGATCTCCACCTTGGTATACGCCGCGCGCGGATCCGACGTTGACATGACTATCGTCGGCGGAGAAGTGGTCTACGAGAACGGAGCCTCCACCAAAGTTGATGAGGCCGAGGTGATTGCCGAGGCGCAGGCACGATCGAGAGACCTGATTCAAAGAGCCGGGCTCCAGCCACTGCTGAGCGCCTGGAACGCCTGATGCGCCGGCCTACGCACCGCCAACCGCGTGGCCCCGCACCCATACCAACACCCAGACCCACATCACCCGCCCGAACCGACTCTGGAGGAATCCATGTCAGACGACGCAAGTGAGTGCCCATTCTCCGGCGCGAACACCACGAAAGGGAATACGGCCACCGATGAATGGTGGCCCGAACAGCTGAATCTGAGGATCCTGCACCAGCACGATCGCAAGTCGAACCCGATGGGCGAGGACTTCGACTATGCCAGAGCCTTCAACTCCCTCGACTATGAGGCG
>DQOF01000016.1 GCA_015658775.1 Acidimicrobiia bacterium
ACGCCGACATGGTCGTTGAAGACGCCGACGCCGAGGAAGAGACCGCCGACGTGGTCGTTGAAGACGCCGACGCCGAGGAAGAGACCGCCGAGGTCTGAGGCCGGCGCCCACCGGGGCGACGCTCGCACTCCGTGCCGTGCCGTGCTCGAGATAGGGCTCACCGGGGGAATCGGATCGGGCAAGTCCACAGTCGCCCTCCTGCTGGTCCAACAGGGGGCCGAGCTGGTGGACGCCGATGCGCTGGTCCACGAACTGCAGGCGCCGGGGGCACCGGTCTTCCTGGCGATGGTCGAGCGGTGGGGACCGCGCATCGTGGGTGGGGACGGAACCCTCGACCGTGGTGCGGTGGCCGACATCGTCTTCTCGGACTCCGACGAGTTGAGGGCGCTGAACGGCATCGTGCATCCCGCAGTCAGCGCGGAGATGACCCGCCGACGTGAGGCGTTGGCCGCCACCGATGCGACCGTCATCCTGGAGATTCCCCTGCTGGTCGAGTCGGGACATGAGGGACTGCACGGTGTCGTGGTGGTCGATGTCGACCCCGAGGTGGCGGTCGAGCGCCTGATGGCCGGACGGGGGTTCGAAGAGCAGGACGCCCACGACCGCATAGGCAGCCAGGCCTCCCGAGGGGAACGCCTTGCGCTGGCCGACGTCGTGATCGACAACAACGGTTCCCTCTCCGACCTGTCAGACGAGGTGGACCGCTGTTGGACGTGGATCGAGTCACTTCCCAGGCCGCCGCTGGATCGTGAGATCCGGCCGATCGGAGGTCGGGCCGGGCGGGGCTGACCTCGTGGAACGTCCAGGGTCGGGCATGCCCGCCCCGCCGGGTGCGTGCGCCGGTCGTGAGTACCATGCGCCACGTGGCCAACCGGTTCCGCGTCGAAGCGCCATTCGCTCCCGCCGGCGACCAGCCCCGGGCCATCGATGAGCTGACCGACGCGCTGGAGGGCGGCGAGCGGTTCATCACCCTCCTCGGCATCACGGGAAGCGGCAAGAGCGCAACCGTGGCGTGGACCATCGAGCGGGTGCAGCGGCCGACGCTGGTGATAGCCCCCAACAAGTCCCTGGCCGCGCAGCTCGCCAACGAGTTGCGGGAGTTCTTCCCCGGCAACCGTGTCGAGTACTTCGTCTCCTACTACGACTACTACCAGCCCGAGGCATACCTGCCGTCCAGCGACACCTTCATCGAGAAGGACTCGTCGGTGAACGACGAGATCGACCGGCTCCGCCACTCGGCCACGGCGGCACTGCTGACCCGCCGTGACACCATCGTGGTGGCATCCGTCTCGTGCATCTACGGCCTGGGATCGCCCGAGCACTACGAAGGCCAGTTGCTGGTGCTGGAGCGGGGCGCACGGCTGGACCAGAGGGCTGCGCTGCGACGCCTGGTCGACATGCAGTACGAGCGCAACGACATGGTGCTGGGGCGGGGCAGGTTCAGGGTGAGGGGCGACACGCTCGAGATACATCCGGCCTACGAGGAGACAGCGTTCCGGATCTCGCTCTTCGGCGACGAGATTGAGCAGATCACGGAGGTCGATCCCCTGACCGGTGAGCACCTGCGCCTTATGGACGAACTTGTCGTGTTCCCGGCCACCCACTACATGGCCGACGGCGAGGTGATCCGGCGCGCCATCACGCGCATCGAAGCCGAGCTGGCCGATCGGCTTGCCCTGTTCCGCAGTGAGGAGAAGCTGCTGGAGGCCCAACGGCTGCGCATGCGCACCGAGCACGACCTGGAGATGATGGCGGAACTGGGCTTCTGCAACGGCATCGAGAACTACAGCGCCCACCTCGACGGACGCTCGCCGGGCGAGCGGCCCTACACGCTGCTCGACTACTTCCCCGACGACTTCCTCGTGGTCCTGGACGAGTCCCATGTGGCCATACCGCAGCTACACGGTCAGTACAAGGGGGATCGCAGCCGCAAGGAGACGCTCATAGAGCACGGGTTCCGCCTGCCCTCGGCCGCCGACAACCGGCCGCTCCGCTTCGATGAGTTCATCGACCGGGTGGGACAGGTGCTGTTCCTCTCGGCGACCCCGGGGCAGTGGGAGATCGACAACTCCGGTCGCATAGTCGAACAGATCGTCCGGCCCACCGGGCTCATCGACCCCGAGGTGGTCGTGAGGCCGACGAAGGGCCAGATCGACGACCTGCTGGAGATGATCGGTGAACGGGTCGAGGCCGGCCAGCGGACGCTGGTCACGACGCTCACCAAGAAGATGGCCGAGGACCTCACCGACTACCTGCTAGAGCAGGGCGTGCTGGTGCGCTACCTGCACTCGGACATCGACACGGTGCAGCGCATCGAGATCCTGAGGGACCTGAGGCTGGGGGAGTTCGACGTCCTTGTCGGGATCAACCTCCTGCGCGAGGGCCTGGACCTTCCCGAGGTGTCGCTGGTGGCAATACTGGACGCCGACAAGGAGGGGTTCCTGCGCAGCGAGACGTCGCTGGTCCAGACGATCGGCAGGGCTGCCAGGAACGTCGACGGGCAGGTTGTCATGTACGCGGACGGCGTCACCCGGTCGATGCAACGGGCCATCTCGGAGACGATGCGGCGACGTGGCCTTCAGGAGGCCTACAACATCGAGCACGGCATCGATCCCCAGACGGTGCGCAAGGCGGTCAGCGACATCCTGGAGATGATCAGGCCGGACTCCTCGACACGCGGCCCGAAGCGTCGCAGGCGTCGGGGACAGAGGCTCGTAGACGAGTTGTCCGACATGCCGCGTGAGGACCTGCACCGCCTGATCCGCACGATGGAGGAGGAGATGGCGGAGGCGGCCGGCGATCTCCGGTTCGAGTACGCGGCCCGGCTACGCGACGAGATCAGGGAACTGGAGAGGGAGGTCCGGGACATTCCCGAGGGCGTCTGACCAGGGCCGGCAGCGCCGGATCGGGGGACGAGATCGGGGCAGCGTAGGCTCGCCGCCGTGTCGGACCGGCTGATCGTGAAGGGTGCTCGGGAGCACAACCTGCGCGACATCAGCCTGGACCTGCCGCGCGACCACCTGATCGTCTTCACGGGCATCTCGGGCTCGGGCAAGTCCTCGCTGGCCTTCGACACCATCTACGCCGAGGGCCAGCGCCGCTACGTGGAGTCGCTGTCGGCATACGCCCGGCAGTTCCTGGGCCAGATGGATAAGCCCGACGTGGACTTCATCGAGGGCCTCTCCCCGGCCATCTCCATCGACCAGAAGAGCGCCTCGCGGAATCCCAGATCGACGGTGGGCACCATCACGGAGATCTACGACTACCTCCGGCTGCTGTACGCCCGCATCGGCATACCACACGACCCTGAGACCGGAGAGCGGCTCGTCCGCCAGACGCCGCAGCAGATCGTCGACAGGGTGCTGGCCCTCGACGAGGGCACCCGCTTCCAGGTGCTGGCCCCGATCGTGCGGGGACGCAAGGGCACCTACGACACGCTTCTGGCCGACCTGGCCTCGCAGGGCTTCAGCAGGGCGATCGTGGACGGTGAGCTGCACGAGCTGAGCGACGACGTGGACCTGGCCCGCTACGAGCAGCACACCATCTCGGTCGTGGTCGACCGGCTGGTGTTGAGGGACGGGATCGAGCGACGCCTCACGGAGTCGATGGAGGCGGCCCTGGCCCTGGCCGACGGCGTCGCCGAGATCCAGATCGTGCCGCGTGGAGGCGAGGTGCCGGGTCCCGATGACCCGGATGGCGACCAGGAAGGCCCTAGGACGATCATCTTCAGCCAGCACCTCAGCCGACCCAGCGACGGCAAGTCGTTTGAGGACCTGGCGCCGCGCAACTTCTCCTTCAACAGCCCATATGGCGCATGCCAACGCTGCGCGGGCCTCGGATCCGTGTTCGAGGTCGACAGTGAACTGGTGGTCCCCAATGCCGACCTGAGCCTCG
>DQOF01000044.1 GCA_015658775.1 Acidimicrobiia bacterium
ATCCATGTGGTTTCCCCTCTGGTGGTCTCCCTGACCGGTCCCTGTCAATCTCCGCACTGGTGTACCAGCAATCCGGGTTGCGTGCGAGTGCACGACTGGGGTCTAGCCTCCGGTCCACGAGCACCTGGAGGTGTGGTGGAGCAGAGAGTGCGGCTGGAGATCGACGCAGCCATCGCCACGATCACCAACGACAACCCGGCGAAGCACAACGCCTTCGACGACGCCATGGACGTCCGGCTGTTCGAGATCCTGGCCGAGTTGCGGGACAGCCCCGAGGTGCGGGCGGTCATCTGGCGCGGCGAGGGCCCCTCGTGGTCGTCGGGCCGGGACGTCTCGGCCATAGGAACCAACCAGACCGGCCTCACCCACCAGGAGCTCATGGTCCGGGGCCACCGTGGCATCCAGCAGTTGTGGGACCTGGAGGCGCCTGTGATCGTGGCCGTCCACGGTTGGGCCATCGGCGGGTCGTTCCAGAGGGCCCTGCTGTGTGACATCCGGATCGCAGCCGAGGACGCCCGCTTCATGCTCCCCGAGTTGGGGCACGGTGTGATCCCGGACACGGGAGGCATGGCGGTCCTCTACGAGATGTGCGGCCACGGACTCGTCAGCGACATGGTCCTGACCGGCCGGCGGCTATCGGCCGACGAGGCGTTGCGGTTCGGAATCGTCTCGCGGGTGGTGCCCAACGACGAACTCGATGCCACCGCCCGCCAGATGGCCGAGGCCATAGTCGCCGCACCGGCCATCGCGGTGAAGTTGGCCCGCCGGGTCATCGGCCGACTCGCCAGGCCACAGCAGCGTTCCTCGATGGGCGACGAGTCGACCTACCAGACCCTCCTCAACCGCAGCGCCGACTTCGCCGAGTTCCGGGCTGCACGGATCGAAGGCCGACCTCCCCGGTACACGGGGAACTGACATGGTCGACGACGACCTGCCGGGTCTTCCCGCCCCGCCTCCACTCGGCACCGGCGCCCTGCCCGACGGCACGTTCGACGGCGACGCCGTGTTCGTCACGGGTGGTGGCACGGGGCTCGGCAGGGCCATAGCCGTCGAGTTCGCCCGCCTGGGAGCGTCGATCGTCATAGCCAGCCGCAGCGACGGCCACCTTGCCGCCGGTCGTGAGGCAATCGAGGCGATCGGTGCCGACGTGGCGACCGTCGTATGCGACATCCGCGACCCTGCGGCCGTGGCGGACTCCTTCGACGCCGCCGAGGAACGGTTCGGGCTGCCCCGGGTGCTAGTCAACAATGCAGCCGCCAACTTCCCGTCACCCGCCGAGGAACTCTCGCCCAATGCCTGGCGCACCGTCGTGGACATAACCCTGAACGGGACGTTCCTCTGCTGTAGCGAGTTCGCCCGCCGCCATTTGGCCGTCGGCACGGCGGCCTCGATCATCAACGTGGGTGCCTCGTACGCCTGGACGGGCGGACCCGGGTTCGCCCACTCGGCTGCTGCCAAGGCGGGTGTGGCGAACATGGTCGAGACCCTCGCCGTGGAGTGGGGCCCCTACGGTATCCAGGTGAACGGCCTGGTGCCGGGCCTGTTCCCCCACGAGGACATGACGGGCGACATCCGAGCCGGCCTGGATCGCGGTGCTCCCGGCAGCCTCGACCTCTCCCAACCGGCCCTGCGCGTGGGGGAGCGCCAGGAGTTGGGCTGGGCGGCCACCTTCCTGGCGTCGCCCTACGCCCGGTTCGTTTCAGGGCACACCCTGGTCGTGGACGGGGCCAACTGGCAGCGCCGCACCCTCACCAACCCGCCCGTGGCCACCGTGCGCCGACAACTGGGCCTAGGCCCGTTCGTGCCCGAGATCCCACCTGCCCCACACCCGAGCTGAGGAGCACCGTCACCGTGGAGTTCGCCGTCTGCATCTTCCCCTGTGAGTACACGATCCCACCGACGCGACTCGCCGTCGCCCTCGAGGAACGGGGCTTCGAGTCGCTATGGGTGGCCGAGCACAGTCACATCCCCGTGGCTCGCACAGCGCCCTGGCCGGGCGGCCCGGTTCTGCCCCAGATGTACTACGACACCCTCGACCCGTTCGTGTGCCTTGCCGCGGCCGCATCGGTCACCGAACGCCTGAAGGTGGCCACAGGCATCGCACTGATCGTGCAGCGGGACCCGATCCACACGGCAAAGCAGGTGGCAAGCCTCGACGTTCTCTCGGGTGGTCGGTTCCTGTTCGGCGTGGGTGCCGGCTGGGGTCTCGAGGAGATGGCGAACCACGGCACCGATCCGGATCGGCGGTTCGGGCTGATGCGGGAGCGGATCGAGGCCATGAAGGCGATCTGGGCCGGTGAGGAGGCGGAATACCACGGCGACCAGGTCGACTTCGACCCGATCTTCCAGAACCCCAAGCCGATCCAGACGCCCCACCCGCCTATCCACGTGGGAGGCGTCATGCCCGGCGGCCTCCGGCGTGCCGTGCGCTACGGGGACGGTTGGATCCCGATCGCCGGCCGGGGGGACTTCGATCCGGCCGGCTGGTTGACGGCGCGGGACACCGAGTGCGAACGGGTGGGCCGGGACCCGTCGGAGGTGGAGGTGAGCGTCTACGGTGCTCCCCACGACCGGGCCGTCATCGAGGAGATGGCGCAGGTCGGCGTCGACCGGGCCGTGTTCGGCCTGCCTCCGGACGGGGCAGACACGGTGCTGCCGATCCTGGACGAGCTCGCAGACATGGCGGGGCTGGCCGGGGGCCCCTCCTGACGTCGTGACAGGGAGTCGTGATAGGGAGTCGTGACAGAGACACGCACGCGCCGCGAACCGCCGCCGTTTCGCACGGTGGAGGTGGTCCGGGTCGAGCCACGCAGCCCGCACATGGTGCGCATCACGCTCGCCGGGCCCGAGTTCGAGGGGTTCGACCCCGGGCTGCCGGCGGCCAGCGTGAGGCTCTTTCTTCCCGGTTGCCTCCATGGAAGCCTGCCTGGAGGTTCGACCGGCGTCGTGCTGCCCACCTGGAGGGGGAACGAGTTCCTGCTGGAGGACGGCAGCCGCCCGATCATCCGCACGCTCACCCCGCTCCGGTTCGAGCCGGGCCGGCTGGAACTGGACGTCGAGGTGGTCACCCAC
>DQOF01000177.1 GCA_015658775.1 Acidimicrobiia bacterium
ACCCTCACGGCCGTGTTCGGTCCCGGCACAGGTCTGGGGGCCGCCGACGTGGCCCCGTACCTGGGAGAGGCCGGAGGCGTCGCCCCGTGGGAGTTGACGGATGCCATCGATGCTGGCGACGTGACGGCTGCGCTGGAACGCCTCCACAGGATGCTGGGTGCGGGTGACCGCCACCCCATGGGCGTCCTTGCAGCCCTCCACGGTCACTACGCCAGGCTGCTGAGGCTGGACGGCGCCGGAATCCGAGATGAGAACGGTGCGGCCGAGGCGCTCGGCATCAAGGGGTATCCGGCCAGGAAGGCCATGGCCGCAAGCCGGCGCCTGGGTTCGGCCAGGATCGCCCGCTCGATTCGCCTGATCGGCGATGCCGACCTCGACCTCCGAGGCAGGAGCGCCTGGCCCGCCGACCTCGTGGCCGAGGTGCTGGTGGCCCGCCTGGCCTCGCTGGCGCGACGCTAGGTCAGGGGTGCTAGTCGGCTGAGGCGTTCAGCCGCTTCTGGAGACGCGACTTCCTGCGGGCGGCGGTGTTGGTGTGGATGACACCCTTGTTCCCTGCCTTGTCGATCTGCTTCATGGCGGCGGCAGCCGCTACATCGGCATCGGTGCCGGTCTCGGCGGCGGTGAGGGCTGTCTTGACGCGGGTCCGCAACTCGGAGCGCACCGCACGGTTGCGGATGCGACGCTTCTCGTTCTGGCGGTTTCGCTTGATCTGGCTCTTGATGTTGGCCACGGGGACCCATACCTCGTTCTGGATGCTCGAGCGGTCGGGCGACGGTCTGGTCGGCCGGATGCCGTGAGGGCAGCCGCCAAGCGTAGCGGCACCCCCGGGGGATCCCGACCAACCGCGCCGACCGGCAGGGTGGGACGGTACCGTTCGCCGCGCATGGAAATCTCGCGTCTCCGCAACACCTCGATCATCGCCCACATAGACCACGGCAAGTCCACGCTGGCCGATCGGATGCTGGAGCTGTGCGGTGCCGTCGACCCCCGGGAGATGCGGGCCCAGTACCTCGACTCCATGGACATCGAACGGGAACGCGGCATCACGATCAAGCTCCAGAGCGTCCGCC
The DNA here is from genome assembly GCA_015658775.1 of Acidimicrobiia bacterium. Classification (GTDB taxonomy): domain Bacteria; phylum Actinomycetota; class Acidimicrobiia; order Acidimicrobiales; family MedAcidi-G1; genus UBA3125. Next base: position 1,071 of record DQOF01000177.1, read on the forward strand.
TCGACTGGGGGGACACCGTTATCAACCTGATCGACACCCCGGGCCACGTCGACTTCGGCTACGAGGTGAGCAGGTCGCTGGCCGCCTGCGAGGGCGTCATCCTCGTCGTCGACGCAGCGCAGGGAATCGAGGCCCAGACTCTGGCCAACTGCTACCTCGCCCTCGAGAACGACCTGGAGATCGTGGCCGTCCTGAACAAGATCGACCTCCCGGCCGCCGAACCCGAACGCTATGCGGAGGAGATCGAGACGGTTCTGGGCATCCCCGCCGAGGAGATCCTCCACGTCAGCGCCAAGACGGGCGACGGTGTCGCAGCGCTACTGGACGCAGTGGTGGCGCGGACACCGCCACCCACCGGTGACCCCGACGCCCCCCTTCAGGCCCTCGTGTTCGACAGCCACTTCGACCAGTACCGGGGCGTCGTGTCATCGGTGCGGATCATGCACGGTTGTCTGCGCACCGACTCCACGGTGCGCTTCATGCAGGCAGGGGCGGTCCACGAGGTGGACGAGATAGGGGTGCGGCGACCGGATCCGACGCCCGTGGCCGAGTTGGGACCCGGCGAGGTCGGCTATCTCATGGCCGGGGTGAAGGACGTCGGTGAAGCCCGATCGGGTGAGACCGTCACCACCTCGCGGGACGGGGCCGAGAAGGTCCTGGAGGGCTACCGCGAGCCCCAGCCGATGGTCTTCAGCGGCCTTTACCCGATCGAGGGCGACGAGTACAGCGACCTCAGGGAGGCGCTGGAGCGGCTCCGGCTGAACGATTCCAGCTTCACCTACGAGCCCGAGACCTCCGGTGCCCTCGGGTTCGGCTTCCGGTGCGGCTTCCTCGGCCTCCTGCACATGGAGATCGTGCGCGAGCGGCTGGAGAGGGAGTTCGACCTGAGCCTCATCACGACGGCGCCGTCGGTCGAATACCTGGTGACCCGTGTCGGCGGCGTCCAGGAGCCCATCGACAATCCGTGCGACCTGCCCCCGGGGGGCGACATCGCACACATCGAGGAGCCGTGGCTGCTGGCCGTGATCATCGCCCCGGCAGGCTTCACAGGCACCCTCATGGAGCTCTGCCAGGAACGCCGGGGTGAGATGGAGTCGCTCACCTACCTCTCGCCCGAACGGGTCGAGTTGAAGTACCACCTGCCCCTCGCCGAGGTGGTTATCGACTTCTTCGACCAGCTCAAGAGCCGCACCCAGGGCTACGCCAGCCTCGACTACGAGCCCGAGGGCTACCGGGTATCCGACCTGGTGCGGGTCGACATCCTGTTGCACAACGAGTCGGTCGACGCCTTCAGCATGATCGTGCACCGGGATGCCGCCTACGCCTATGGGTGTCGCATGGCGTCGAAGCTGAAGGAACTCATCCCGCGTCAGCAGTTCGAGGTTCCCATCCAGGCGGCCATCGGTGGGCGGATCATCGCCAGGGAGACCGTCAGGGCATACCGCAAGGACGTGACCGCCAAGCTGTACGGCGGCGACATCACGCGGAAGCGCAAGCTCCTGGAGAAGCAGAAGGAGGGCAAGCGCAAGATGAAGTCGATCGGCCGGGTGGACGTCCCCCAGGAGGCGTTCATCTCCGTGCTGCGCCTCGACGACTGAGGTTCGCGCCGCCGACAGCCGGTACGCCGAGGCGTGACCACCGGTGCAGGTGGGGTCGGCGGGTAGCATTTCGGTGATGTTGGAGGACCGGAAGGCAGCGATCCTGAGCGCTGTAGTCGAGCAGTACATAGAGACTGCACAGCCCGTGGGATCCGGAAGGGTCGCCGGGTCCGCCGCCGTCGGCGTGTCCTCGGCGACGATCCGCAACGAATTGGTACTCCTCGAGGAGCAGGGGTACCTGACCCAGCCCCACACCTCCGCCGGGCGGGTGCCCACCGAGAAGGCGTACCGCTTCTTCGTGGACCGCCTCGACAAGCCCGGGCTGCTGGATGCGTCTGACCGGGAGCAGGTGAGGACGTTCTTCAACCGCTCCTACAACGAGCTGGAGCAGATGCTGAGCGACACCAGCACGCTGTTGGCCGACATCACCGGCAGCGCTGCGGTCGTCCTGGCGCCGGATCGGGACCACCAGGAGGTCCGCTCGGTCCAGGTCGTGGGCCTCGGCTCCAACCTGGCGCTGCTAGTGCTCGTGATGGTCAACGGCGCGGTTGAGAAGCACGCCCTGGAACTCGATGGCGTGGCCGCGGACGCATCGGAGGCCACCCTCGCAGTGGCGGCCGCCCACCTTTCGGGGGCCCTCATTGGCAGGCGCCTGAGCGCGGTGCCCGACCCCCCGGACACCGGCGACGCCTCGGTCGACGCTGTGATGGGCGTTGCCGCCCGGGTGTTGGCGGCACGCGGCGACGACCTCGACCACGTTTACGTGGGGGGCGCCGCAAGCGTCGCCGGTGCCTTCGACGAGGTCGAGCGGGTGCAACAGGTCCTGAGCGTCCTCGAGCGCCAGTTCGTAGTGGTCAGCCTCATCAGGGATCTCATCGGTCGGGGCCTGAGCGTGGCGATCGGCAGTGAGACAGGGCTGGAACCGCTTGTCGACTGTTCGCTGGTGGTGGCTCCCTACGAGATCGAGGGTGAGGCCGCGGGGTCGATCGGAATCCTGGGACCCACCCGCATGAACTACCCACAGGCTCTCGCGACCGTGGCCGTGGTCGGCCGTCGGCTCGGCCAGCGCCTGACCGAAGGCTGAGCGGTGCCGGCAGACCACTACGAGGTGCTGGGGATCGCCAGGGATGCCGACGCGGCCGAGGTAAAGCGCGCCTACCGTCGTCTCGCACGCGAGTCGCATCCCGACGCCAACCACGGCGACAGCGGCGCCGAGGTGCGCTTCAAGGCGGTTTCGGCTGCCTACGAGGTGTTGTCAGACCCGGAGCGACGGGCCCGCTACGACAGGTTCGGCCACGAAGGAGCCGGCGCGGCACGCCCCGGTGATCCGTTCGGCGGCTTCGGCGACATCTTCGAGACGTTCTTCGGAGGAGGTTTCGGTGCCGGAGGTCGACGCCGTGCCGGTCCCACACCGGGGGAGGACCTCGAGACCGTGCTGGAACTCGACTTCGAGGAGGCCGTGTTCGGCTGTGAACGGGAGATAACTGTCAGAACGGCGGTGGCATGCACCGCCTGCGAGGCGACAGGTGCGTCGGCGGGATCGTCGGTAGGACGCTGCGAGACCTGTCAGGGCGCAGGTCAGGTCCAGCGGGTCCGCCAGTCACTGCTCGGACAGGTGGTCTCGTCCTCGATCTGTCCGACGTGCAGCGGCCGGGGTGAGACGATCTCGGATCCCTGTACATCCTGTAGGGGCGAGGGTCGCCTGGTCGAGGAGCGGGCGCTCACGGTCCATGTCCGGGCCGGCGTCGACGAGGGCACGACCCTCCGCCTGTCAGGTAGGGGTGCGGTGGGACCCCGTGGCGGCCCTGCGGGCGACCTCTACGTGCACGTCCGCGTGGCGGACCACGCCGTCTTCGAGCGACATGGCTACGACCTGGTGCACAGGCTCAGCCTGCCGGTCACCCAGGCCGCCCTCGGCACGACCATCGACTTCCAGACCCTCGACAGCACCGAGGTCCTCGAGATTCCGCGCGGCACCCGGACCGGCGAGGTGTTCCGAATGCGTGGCCGGGGTGTTCCACACCTGGAGGGACGTGGCAGGGGCGATCTCCTCGTCGAGGTTGTGGTCGACACCCCCACGGACCTGGACGGTGAGGGCGAGGCGCTCCTGAGGCAGTTCGCGGAAACGCGGGGAGAGCCGGTCGCTCCGCCGGGGGAGGGGATGTTCTCCAGGCTGAGATCGGCCTTTCGCTGAGTGGGCACGGGTTGAGTGGGTTCGGGTCGAGTGGCGAGCTCCGACGAAGACCGCCGGACGGGCGCGGCGGACCGCACGTCTTCGTGGTCGACCTGGAGGATCCCGAGTTGACCGTGGAGGACCGCCATCACCTGGCCACGGTCCTACGGCTGCGCGACGGCGACGAGATGACCATCTCGGACGGTCTGGGTCGCTGGCAGCCGTGCCGGTTCGGCGCCACCATCGAGCCCTGCGGGGATCCGGTCCTTGTTCCGACCCCGACGCTCGAGGTGGGTGTCGGCTTCGCGCTGATCAAGGGAGACCGCCCCGAACTGGTCGTCCAGAAGCTGACCGAGATGGGCGTGGACCGCATCGTCCCCCTCACCGCCGAGCGCTCCGTGGTCCGGTGGGACGCCGAGAAGGCGACGAGGCAGTTCCGGCGCCTGGAGCGCGTTGCCCGGGAGGCATCCATGCAGTCGCGTCGTGTGCGCCTGCCGGTGGTGGAGTCGGTGGCTCCGTTCGGATCGGTGGCGGATGCCCCGGGTGTGGCCCTGGCCGAATCCGGCGGTGGCCCGGTGGACCTGGCACGCCCGATGCTGCTGGTCGGTCCCGAAGGCGGATGGGCCGCCGGTGAACTGTCCGACAGGCCCCGTGTCGGATTGGGGCCCACCGTGTTGCGGGCCGAGACTGCCGCGATGGTCGCAGGCGCCCTCCTGACCGCGCTGCGTGACGGAGGAGGCTGATACACTCACCCTCCGATGTCAGACGACCGCGGACAGTCCACAGGCGTGACAGGTTGATGGAGGTCGGGCCGATGGACCCACAGGACGACACGCCGGGCAGCGGCTACAGCCGCCGGGTCGGCAACCGCATCCGGACCATCCGTCGTCAGAAGCGCCTGTCCCTCCAGGAGGTCGAGGCCCGGTCCGAGTCCGAGTTCAAGGCCTCCGTCCTAGGAGCGTACGAGCGCGGCGAGCGGGCGATTTCGGTGCCGAGGCTCCAGCGCCTGGCCCTGTTCTACAACGTGCCCGTTGAGCAGCTGCTGCCGTCCGACGCCGACACGGATCCGGTCGAGCCCACCTCAGACGAGGAGGAGCCGGCATGGGTTCCCGGCCAGAAGGTGGTCATCGACCTGAGCAGGCAGGCCGAGGCGGTCGGCCCCGAAGCCGAGATGATCAACAGGTACCTCACGATCATCCAGGTGAAGCGCCAGGACTTCAACGGACGGGTCCTCACCATCAGGCGCGACGACCTCCAGGCACTGGCCGCCATCCTGGATACCAGCGTGGACGGGGCAGCACCGCGCCTCGCTGAACTGGGCCTCCTGTACCGGCCGGGAACCGGCTGAGCCGAAGGGGGCCGACGGTAGCCTCGGCCGGACCATGAGCGTTTTCTCGAACATCCTCCGCAGCGGCGAGGGCAGGAAGTTGAAGTCCCTCCAGGCGATCGTGCCGGACATCAACGCGCTCGAACCCGCCGTGCAGGCGCTCTCCGATGACGCCCTACGCGGACGAACAGGTGAGTTCCGTCAGCGCCTCGACGCCGGCGAGGACCTCGACGACCTCCTCGTGGAGACATTCGCCGTGGTCCGGGAAGCCGCCTGGCGGGTGATCGGCCAGCGCCACTACGACGTCCAGTTGATGGGTGGCATGGCCCTGCACCTGGGTTGGGTGGCCGAGATGCGCACCGGCGAGGGCAAGACGCTGGTGTCCACGCTGCCGGCCTACCTGAACGGGCTCGGTGGCAGGGGAGTGCACCTCTGCACGGTCAACGACTACCTGGCCACGAGGGACTCGGAGTGGATGGGCCAGATCCACGAGTGGCTGGGCCTGTCGGTCGGCCTGATCGTCCCCGACGTGCGGGACCGTGCCGAGAAGCTGGCCGCCTACGCAGCCGACATCACATACGCGACCAACAACGAGCTGGGCTTCGACTACCTGCGCGACAACATGGCGATGTCGGTGGGCCAGAAGGCACAGCGGGGCCACGCCTTCTGCCTCGTCGACGAGGTCGACTCGATCCTCATCGACGAGGCCCGCACCCCGCTCATCATCAGCGGTCGTCTGGCCGACGCTGCGCAGCTCTACCAACGGTTCGCCTCGGTGGTCCGCGGACTCCAACGTGAGGTCCACTACGACGTCGACGAGGAGAAGCGCATCATCGCCCCGACCGAGGACGGCGTCCACGCCGTCGAGTCGGCACTCGGCGTCGAGAACCTCTACGACCAGGTGGCCGCCAACCTGGTGCACCAGTTCCACGCCGCGCTGAAGGCCAAGGAGCTGTACCTGCGCGACAAGGACTACATCGTGACCGACGGCGAGGTCCGGATAGTCGACGAGTTCACCGGCCGGGTCCTCGAGGGACGCCGCTGGTCCGATGGAATCCACCAGGCGGTCGAGGCCAAGGAGGGCGTCACGGTCAAGGAGGAGAACCAGACGCTCGCGACGATCACCCTCCAGAACTACTTCCGCCTCTATGAGAAGTTGGCCGGAATGACGGGTACGGCCGAGACCGAGGCTGCCGAGTTGGCCGGGATCTACGGCCTGCAGGTCGTGTCGATTCCCACCAACCGACCTCTGGTCAGAAACGACTGCAGGGACCTCATCTACAAGACCGAGCCCGGCAAGTTCTCCGCGGTGGTCGACGACATCGTCGAGCGCCGTGACGCCGGGCAGCCGGTGCTGGTCGGCACGGTGTCGGTCGAGAACTCCGAGAAGTTGTCGCGTGAGCTCGAGAAGCGGGGCATCGACCACGAGGTGCTGAACGCCAAGCAGCACTTCAGGGAGGCCGACATCATCGCCCAGGCCGGTCGGCCCGGGGCCGTCACCGTGGCCACCAACATGGCGGGCCGCGGCGTGGACATCCTGCTCGGCGGCAACCCCGAGAACCTCGCCGAGCGGGAGGTGCGCGCAGGCGGAATCGACCCGGGAACACCGGACGGAGAGAGGCTCCTCGCAGCACAGGTCGAGCGGTACACGGCCCAGTGCAACGCGGACGGTGACCGGGTCAGGGAGGCGGGCGGCCTCTACGTGCTCGGTACCGAGCGGCACGAGAGCCGCCGCATAGACAACCAGTTGCGGGGACGCAGCGGACGTCAGGGGGACCCGGGCGAGAGCCGCTTCTACCTCTCCCTCGACGACGACCTGATGAGGCTGTTCGCCAGCGGAGCCCTCCGGGGCGTCATGGACCGGGCCCTGCCCGAGGACGTGCCGATCGAGTCCAAGATGGTGACGAAGGCCATCGAGCGTGCCCAGACGACGGTCGAGCAGAAGAACGCCGAAATTCGCAAGAACGTCCTCAAGTACGACGAGGTGATGAACGAGCAGCGCACGGTCATCTACCGGCGCCGCGACCGCATCCTGACGGGGGCAGAGTTGCGTGACGAGGTGATGGAGCACCTGGGGCACGTCGTAGACGACGCCCTCGACACGTTCTGCGCAGCCGACCATCCCGAGGAGTGGGACCTCGAGGGGCTGCGGGTCGAGATCGACGGCTACTGGCCGACAGACCTCACACCGGAGGAACTGGGTGCGGTGAACCAGAGCCGGGAGTTGGGTGACCTGCTCATCGCCGATGGCATGGCCGTGTTCGAAGGCCGCGAGGAGGAACTGGGCGCCGAGACGCTGAGGGAGGTCGAACGCCAGGTGATGATGCGCATCATCGACCAGCGTTGGCGTGAGCACCTCTACGAGATGGACCACCTGCGAGAGGGAATCCACCTGCGGGCCATGGGGCAGCGGGACCCCGCAGCCGAATGGCAGCGTGAGGGCTTCGAGCTGTTCGGGCAGCTCATGCGCCTGCTCGGCCAGGACTTCCTGCGCTACGTGATGAGGATCCAGGTGACCACGACCGACGAGTCGGAGCGGCCGACCGACGTGGCGGCCACCGGGCCAGACGATCCGGTGACCGGTGCCGCAGCGGTGGCGGCAGCCGCGGGTGCGCCGGCGCGGGTCGAGGAATCGACCCCGCAGCGGCAGGTGCAGAAGATCAACACCGAATGGGAGGCGACGCCTCGCAATGCACCATGCCCCTGCGGGTCCGGCCGTAAGTTCAAGCACTGTCACGCCAACTGAACGGGCCGGTCACGACGAGCCATGCAGGACTTCACACCCGAGATCGCAGAGTTGCGTCGCCGCCTGGACGAGGCTGCCGTGTACCTCCGCATCACCGACCTGGTCGGGCAGCGCATCGCCCTCGAGGGCGAGATGGCCGATCCCGACCTCTGGAACGACCAGGACCGCGGCCGCAGGGTGCAAAAGGACCTCTCCAGGGTGGTCGAGGACCTTGGCCTGCACGAGGACCTGACCACCCGGATCGAGGACACCGAGACCCTGGCTGAACTGGCTGTGGAGGAGGGCGACGAGAGCTATGAGGCGGAGATCGCCGACGCCCTGGCGGGGCTGGCTGCGTCATTCGACGACCTGGAGGTGCGGTCGCTGTTCTCGGGGAAGTACGACGAGAGCGACGCCGTCTGCTACGTGCAATCCGGTGCCGGTGGCACCGACGCCCAGGACTGGGCCGAGATACTCCTGCGCATGTACACCCGCTGGGCCGACCGGCGTGGGTTCACCCTCGAGATCCATTCGGTCTCACCCGGCACCGAGGCCGGCATCAGCTCTGCTGAGTTCATCATCCGGGGCCGCCACGCATTCGGCCTCATGCAGGGCGAGCGCGGGGTCCACAGGCTGGTGCGGATCTCACCCTTCAACAAGGAGTCGAAGCGCCAGACGGCCTTCGCCTCGGTCCAGGTGGTCCCGTTGTTCGAGGAGGTCGCAGACGAGATCCAGATCGACGAGAGCGACCTGCGCATCGACACCTACAGGTCCTCCGGGGCCGGCGGCCAGCACGTCAACGTGACCGACTCGGCCGTGCGCATCACGCACCTGCCGACCGGAATCGTCACCTCCTGCCAGAACGAGCGCAGCCAGCACCAGAACAAGGAACGTGCCATGCAGACCCTGGCCGCCAAGCTGATCGACCTGGAGCGGCAGAGGCGGGATGCGGAGCTGGCCGAGATCGGCGGCGAGCAGAGCAACGTCGACTTCGGCAGCCAGATCCGCTCGTACGTGCTCCAGCCGTACCAGATGGTCAAGGACCTGCGGACCGACCACGAGGTCGGCGACGTCATGGGGGTCCTCGCGGGCGACCTGGACGGCTTCGCCGAGTCGTACCTGCGCTGGGCACGTGCACGCAGGTCCGATTGAGCACACAATGGCGGTCCGGGTGGATGGGCCACGGTCGGGTGTCCCACGGTGTGCGAGGGTGTGGTCGGCGCGCCGCGATCCACAGGTGGTGCTCTGGTACCGTGCCGCCGTGCCGATCCACAGCCCACTGACCGTCGTCACAGGCGGGCGACCAGCTGGCCCGACCGGTCGGGGAGCGGTGCCGTGATCCGGCTGGAGGGCGTGACCAAGGTCTTCAAGGGCGACGTCACGGCCCTGCGAGACGCCACGGCCGAGATCCAGCGGGGCGAGTTCGTCTTCCTGGTCGGGCCGTCGGGATCCGGCAAGTCCACGTTCATCAGGCTCCTGAACCGTGAGGAGGTGGCGGACTCCGGCCGCATCATGGTGGCGGGCAAGGACCTCGGCTCCCTCAGTTCGTGGAAGGTGCCGTACCTGCGCCGCAACATCGGCTGCATATTCCAGGACTACAAGCTGTTGGCCAAGAAGACGGTCGCAGAGAACGTGGCGTTCGGGTTGGAGGTGATCGGACGGCCCCGCCCTGTGATCAAACGACAGGTGCCGGCCATCCTGGACCTGGTAGGCCTCAGCCGGAAGGCCGACCGGACCCCTGACGAGTTGTCCGGTGGCGAGCAGCAGCGGGTCTCGATCGCCAGGGCGTTCGTGAACCGTCCCCTCATCCTGCTGGCCGACGAGCCGACGGGAAACCTGGATCCTGCGACCTCGGTGGGCATCATGCGGCTCCTCGACCGCATCAATCGCAGTGGGACGACGGTTGTGATGGCGACACACGACCGGAGCGTCGTCGACACCATGCGCCGGCGGGTCATCGAACTGGACCGCGGCATGATCGTCCGCGACGAGTCGCGGGGGGTCTACGACTGATGGCCACCGGACAGCCCGGGCCCACGGCGTGATCTACCGATTCTGGTACTTCTTCCGGGAGACGGGGGTCAGCCTCTGGCGGAACCTCAGCCTCACCTTGGCCGCCATCCTCACGGTCGGCATCTCGCTGTCGCTCGTAGGCACCTCCCTGTTGGTCCGCGAGGGCGCCGAACGGGCGACCGCGCAGTTCCAGGAGGGCGTCGAGTTCATCGTCTTCATGAACGCCGACGCGACGCCCGAGCAGGACGCCGCGATCCGCGACGTCCTGGACACCAGCCCGGCCATCTCCGGCTTCGCCTACGTCGACAAGCTGGCCGCCTACGAGGAGTTCCGGGGACTGTTCTCCGACAAGCCCGAACTGCTGGACAGCGTCACCCCCGATGTCATGCCGCCGTCCTACCGGATCGTCCCGGCCGACCCCGATTCCGCGAACGTCGCCGAGTTGGCCCGGCAGTTCTCCGCCCAACCGGGCGTGAGGGAGGTCGCCACGGCTACCGATGCCATCCGCCAGATCGAGGATTTCTCGACGAGGGTGAGCCAGGTCCTGCTGGTGGCGGCCGTGGTGCTGGTGGCGGTCTCGGCCCTGCTCATCCTGAACACGGTCTTCACCGCCATCGGAGCACGGCGGGGGGAGATCGAGGTCATGAAGCTGGTCGGCGCGACAAACTGGTTCGTCCGCATCCCGTTCATGCTGGAGGGCACCATCCACGGCCTCATCGGAGCGGCACTCGCCATCCCGGCGCTGTTCGTGGTGGAGGACCAGGTGTTGTCCTATTTCCAGGAATCCGACGTCGTGCCGCTCTTCAGGGGCTTCGCGGTGCCCGACGGGTACGTCTGGGACACCAGCATCTGGCT
>DQOF01000041.1 GCA_015658775.1 Acidimicrobiia bacterium
GGAGGCCTTCCGGGGCCGGGACGCGCTCAGGGCCTGTCGCGAGAGCGGACCGAAGGTGAGACTGTGGGGCCTCGCGGTAGAGGGCCGCCGCCCGCCCAGGGAGGGCCAGGCCGTCCGGCGGGACGACTTGGACATCGCCGAGTTGACCAGCGGCAACTTCTCGCCGGTCCTGGGCCACGGCATAGCCATGGCATTCCTGCCGAATGATGCTGCGGTGGGCGATGCCCTGACCCTCGACCAGCGGGGCACGGACGTCGCAGCGGTCGTGGTCGACCTGCCCTTCGTCTGAGGGCGGTGTCAGTCGGCCAGGTCCGGCTGGTCGCGTGTGATCTGGTCGAACAGGGGTTGGGCGCTGATCCAGCCGGCGTACGAACTCCCCACATAGGCCTGCGTCGCCGCGGCCGTCTCGGCGTCAATCAGGACCGGATCGCCGGCGGCCTCCGCCAGGAGTTGGGCCTGACAGGTGCGCTCCATCGTGACGAACAGCCAGGTGGCCTCGTCGACGCTGCGGCCGACCGTCAGCAGACCGTGGTTGCGCAGGATCGCGGCTGACCTGTCGCCCAGGGTGTAGGCGATCCGCTTGGCCTCCTCGGGATCGTCGACCACTCCCGTGTAGTCGTCGAAGAGGACGTGGTTGTCGTAGAAGATGCAGGAGTCCTGGGTGAGTGGGTCGAGCAGGCGCCCCAGTGACGACCACGCCCTGCCGTACACGGAATGGGAGTGGGCGGCCGAGACGATGTCCGGGCGGGCCATGTGCAGGGCCGAGTGGATGGCGAACGCCGCCTGGTTCACCGCGTATCCGCCCTGCAGGACCTCGCCCGTGTGGCTGACCAGGAGGAGGTCGGATGCCCTGATGTGGCTGAACGGCATGCCGAACGGGTTCACCCAGAAGCAGTCGGTGTGTTCGGGATCCCGCGCGGTGATGTGCCCCGCCACACCCTCGCTGAAGCCGAATCGTCCGAACAGGCGGAACGCAGCAGCCAGACGCTCCTTGAGGTGGCGGCGCTCATCCTTGAGGCTGTCGAACGACGGCAACTGGTAGTACAGGGACTTGTCGGTCATGGTCCGCTCCGGATCGTCTCTCCGGCACGAGTGTAGGAGCAGCCCGGCCCACATGGCGAAGCCGGCCGTCGGTCGCCGGCTACTGGGGTCAGGGGGCCAGGATGTCGACGCTGCGCTGCCGCAACCAGTGGTCGGCGAGGGTCAGCAGGGCCATGGCCTCCACCATCGGAACCGCCCTCGGCAGGACACACGGGTCGTGGCGGCCCCGGGCCTCGAGGGTCACCGGCTCGTTGGAGGTGTTCACAGTGTCCTGGGCCGACGAGATGGTGGCGGTCGGCTTGAACGCCACACGACAGACCACGTCGGCACCGTTCGAGATGCCGCCCTGCACCCCGCCGGACCGGTTGCCGGTCGTGGTCGGGCCGCCGGCGCCGGGAACGAACGGATCGTTGTGCTCCCGCCCGGTCATGGCCACCGCATCGAAACCACTTCCGATGTCGAAGCCCTTTGCCGCCGGCAGCGACAACATCGCCTTGGCGAGGTCGGCTTCGAGCCGATCAAAGACCGGATCCCCCAACCCGGGTGGCACGTTTCGCGCTACACAGGTGACAATGCCCCCGAGGGAGTCGCCGTCGCGCCGGGCAGCCTCGATGGCGAAGGTCATCGCAGCCGCGGCGTCCGGATCGGGGCAGCGGGTCGGATCGGCCTCCACCTGTTCGAGGGTCACCGACGAGGCATCCACGTCGGCGGCGATGGTGTGGACCCTGCTGACCCACGCCAGGACTTCGATGCCGGCCACCTGGTGGAGAAGGCGCCGTGCGATCGCGCCGGCCGCGACGCGGCCGATCGTCTCCCGTGCGCTGGCCCTCCCACCGCCCTGCCAGTTGCGGATTCCGTACTTGGCGTCGTAGGTGTAGTCGGCGTGTGAGGGCCTGTAGACGTCCTTGAGGTGCTCGTAGGCGGCCGGGCGGGCATCGGCATTCCGGACCAGCACCGCTATGGGGGTACCGGTGGTGCGGCCTTCGAAGAGGCCCGAAAGGATCTCGGCCGTGTCGGACTCGTCGCGCTGGGTGGTGAGGCGGCTCTGGCCGGGTCGGCGCCGGTCCAGATCCCGCTGGAGGTCCTCCTCGGTGAGTGGCAGGCGCGGGGGACAGCCCTCGACGACCACACCGATGCCACCGCCGTGGCTCTCGCCCCAGGTGGCGATGCGGAATATCGTTCCGAAGGTGCTGCCCACGGCTCAGGAGCATAGGTGCGACGTCCGGCCCCACCTGAACTCATTCCGGCGGGTACTCCGATGTCGGGGGACCTGCGGCCGGGCGGGGTCAGAAGTCGATGATGCCGCGCTCCAGCACGGGATTCCGACGGGTCCGGATCTCGTCGTGGCGCTGGCCGATCGCATCCGCGAACTCGTCGTCGGTGAAGAGCCAGAAGGTCTGGTCGACCACGGCGTCGTGCACCAGGTCGGCTACCTCCGAGGCGGGCTTGGCGTTGGCCGCGAACCACTCCACCATTGCCTCGTGCTGTGCCAGGTCGTCGTCGGCGGGCGCCTCGGCGAGGATCTCGCTGAACTCCTCGGGCCGGTTCCGCTCGGAGGTGAGGATATTCGTCGACACCAGGCCCGGGCACAGGCAGGTGACCGCCACGGCCGAGCCGCCGGCCCGAAGCTCGTTGTGGAGGGTCTCGGCGATTGTGACCGCAGCGTGTTTGGAGGCGTTGTAGGCGCCGATGTTGGCATAGGAGGTGTGGCCGGCCACCGAGGCGGTGACGACCACATGGCCCTCGTCGTTCGCCAGGAGGCCCGGCAGGAACACGTCGAGCCCGTGGACTATCCCCCAGAGGTTCACCCCGAGGACCCACTTCCAGTTTGCCAGGGAGCTGTCGGCAATGGCGCCACTACCAGCCACACCTGCGTTCAGGCAGACGACGTGTACCTGGCCGAAGGCTGCCGCCACCTCGTCGCCGAAGGCCGTGAAGGAGTCGTGGTCGGCGACGTCGCATCGGACACCGATCACGTCGGCGCCTGCCCCGGTCAACTCGGCGACCGCCCGGTCCAGGGCACCCTGTTCGATGTCGCCGATGGCTAACCGCATGCCGGCAGCGGCGAAGCGGTCGGCGAAGGCCCTTCCCATGCCGGATGCGCCACCGGTGATGACGGCGACCCTGCCATTCAGTTCCTGCACCGCTCTACTCCTGGTCTGGGTTGGATCACGGTTCCGCGGGTCCGTCAGGCGCAGTCAGAACCCGAGGAGAGTCTGTTCGACGACCTCGGGAATCGCCGGATGCACGTACAGCTGTGCCCGTGCCATCTGGTCGACAGTCAGGCCGGCGACCATACCCTGTAAGAGTTGTTGGATCAGGGTCGGGGCGTGCGGCCCCAAGATGTGGGCTCCCAGCAGGAGGCGGGTGTCGGGATCCGCCAGCAGCTTCACGAAGCCCGTGGTGTCCTCCATCGCCCAGCCGTAGGCGATGTCGGAGAAGTTCCTGACCGAGACGAGGTGTGGGCGGCCCTCGGCAACGAGCTGCTGCTGGGTCGGGCCGACGCTGCCGATCTGGGGGTGGCCGAACACCGCGTGCGGCGTGTGCAGGCGGTCTATGGCCCGCAGGTCGCCGGGGTTGAGCAGGTTGTGCGTGAGCAGGCGGGCCTCGGCGTTGGCGGTGTGCTTGAGTTGCGCGGGGTTGGTGATGTCACCCAGCGCCCAGACCCCCTTCGACGAGGTCCGTAGGTAGTCGTCGGTCGTCACGAGGCCGCGACCGTCGGTGTGTATGCCACCTGCGGCCACGTCGAGGCTGTCGGTGTTGGGACGGCGACCCGTCGCCACCAGCAGTTGGTCGGGTTCCAAGGTCGCGCCATCGCTCAACTCCAGGCGGAAGACGTCGTCGTGGCCGACTCGTCGGACCGTGGTGTCCAGCCGCACGTCCATGCGGGCGGCGTAGATCCCAGTGATCCGCTCCCTCACGGCATCGTCGGCACCCCTCAGCAGGAGGTCACTGCGGTGCACGATCGTCACACGGCTGCCCAGGGCGTCGAATACGTGGGCCATCTCGACGGCTATGAATCCGCCACCCAGGATCACGAGGTGCGCGGGGAGGGAGTCGACCCGCATGATCGAGTCCGAGGTGTGGAACGGAGTGTCGGCGAGGCCGGGGACCTCCGGTGTGACCGGACGGCCCCCGGCGGCCAGCACGACCTGGTCAGCCGACACGGTCGTCCCGGCGATGTCCACCGTGCGCTCGTCAACGAAGCGGGCGGGGCTCTCGTAGACGGTGACGTTGTCGAGGCCCTGCCGGTAGTCGCGGCCGCTGTCTGCGATCGGATTGATCCGGTCGAAGATGCGGTCCCGGATCGCAGGCCAGTCGGCACCGCCGAACGTGGTGTGCACCCCCAGGGTCGGTCCGCGCCTTGCCGCCAGGGCCACGTCGGCGGCGTGGACCAGCATCTTGGACGGTATGCACCCCCGGTTCAGGCACGTGCCCCCGAACACCCACGGCTCCACGATGGCTAGGTCCATGCCGTCGTGGCCGGGTCCGATGACCGAGTTGCCCGAGCCCGCGCCGATGATCAACAGGTCGTGGTGTGTCACGGTCAGTCTGTCCTACCTCGTGGCCAGCAGGTTGCCCAGGGAGAGCAGCGTCTGGGATCCGGCACCCAGCGAGGCGGTCAGGTGACGGTTCCAGAGCGTGTAGCGGTGGAGCGGGTAGTCCCTCGCCACGCCGATGCCGCCGTGGCAGTGCTGGGTGGCGTGGGCGACCTCCGTGGCGCGCTCCGAGGCCCACCACTTGGCGATCAGCAGGTCCTCGGAGGCGTCCAGCCCCTCCGCCAGGCGCCATGCAGCCACGAGGGTGGTCAGCCGGATGCCGCCGACGTTGATGAACTGGTCGGCCAGTCGCTGGGTCACGGCCTGGAAGGTGGCGATGGGGCGGCCGAACTGTTCGCGGGTGCTCGTGTACCGGGCCGTCAACTCGAGGGCCCGCTCGGTGACACCGAGCTGGGTCGCGCATGTTCCCAGGAGCATGTGGTCGACCAGCCAGCCGACGGTGCCGGCGCCGGCCCGGCCGAGCGGCTCCGCCGGGGCGCCACTGAAGGCAACCCGCGAGATCGGTTCACCCCGGGTCGAGACGGTGGCGGCTGACGAGACGCCGGGGCCGTGGAGGTCCACGAGGAAGAGGCCCGGACCGTCATCCGAGTCGGCGGTGACGACGGCCGTGGTGGAGGTGTCGGCCGATTCCACGAGGATCTTCGTTCCCGACAGGGAGGCCCCGTCGTAGAGGGTCGACGGCGTCCTGACCCGGTCGTCGGCGGGCTCGCAGAGCGCGACTGACAACGATGCGGAACCACTGGTCACATCAGGCAGGAGCCGTTGCCTCTGCTCATCGGTGCCGTGTCTGTCGATGGCCATCGAGGCGACACAGGTGGGCAGCAGGGGGAGTGGTGCCACGTGGTTCCCCTGGGCACGCAGCAGGATGGCCATTGCCACGGCGTCCAGGCCACCGCCACCCAGGTCGTCGGCAATGGCTATGCCGACAAGGCCGGCGCCGGCCAGGTCGGCCCACAGGTCGCGGTCGAACCACTCGTCGCCCGACTCGATCAGCAGTAGGCGTTCGGAGTCCAGTCGGTCGGCCATTATCTGGTCGGTCAGGTCGGCGACGGCCTGCTGCTCCTCGCTGAAGGTGAAGTCCACGGGTTCCCTTCCGCTACTTCCTGCGCTGTTCGCGCGGAAGGCCGAGACCGGCCGCTCCGATGATGTCCCGCTGGATCTCGTTCGTTCCGCCACCGAAGGTGAGCACCCAGACGGACCGGTAGGCGACCTCGATCCGAGCCGCCAGGTCGGCACCCGAGCTGCCCTCATCGGGGTGCCCGGGCGTACCGACAGCCTCTGTCAGGCGGGTGTAGATGCGGTGCATCGACTCGGAGCCGTGGACCTTGACCGACGATGCGTCCGCCGGGTTCATGCGGCCGTTGGTGTTTTCGTGTGCAACCCACCAGTTGAGGAGGTCCAGGTGGCGCACGAGCGCCAGACACTCCGCAAGGATCACCTTGACCCGCTCCTGGTCTATCGCCCTGCGACCATCCGCCAGGCGTGTCTCCCCGGCCCAGGAGACGGCGTCGTCGACGAGACGGGCCATGCGGCCCGCGGGGAAGAGCGACACGCGCTCGCGGTTGAGTTGGCTGGTGATGAGACCCCATCCACCGTTGACCTCACCGATGCGCATCGTGTCAGGCACCCGGACACCGTCGTAGAAGGTGGTGGTGGTATGGGTCGTTCCGAAGGTCTCGAACGGCTGGATCGAGAACCCGGGATCGCGGGTGTCGACCGCAAAGATGGTGATCCCCTCGCGCCCGGGGGTGTCGGGATCGGTGCGGGCGGCCAACCAGATGTAGTCGGCGTTGTAGGCGAGGCTGGTGAAGGCCTTCTGGCCGTCGATGACCCACTCGTCGCCGTCCCGCACGGCCTTTGTCCGTAGGGAGGCCAGGTCGGTACCGGCATCGGGTTCGGTATAGCCGATGCTGAAGTGCAGGTCGCCAGCGAGGATCCGTGGCAGGAAGAAGGCCCGCTGTTCGTCGGTTCCGTACCGCCGGATTGTCGGGCCGACGGTGTTGGTGGTGAGGAACGGGATCGGACAGCCGGCAGCCTGGGACTCGTCGAAGAAGATGTGCTGCTCGATCGGCGTGAACCCCTTCCCGCCGTATTCGACGGGCCACCCCACCCCCAGCCAGCCGTCCTCGCCCACCCGGCGTATCAGTGCCTTGTACTCGGGACTCTCGGAGAAGTCGGCGCTGGCGACCCGGCCTGCCAGGTCTCCGGCCATGAGGTCGGCGAAGTAGGCACGGATCTCCGTTTGGAGCGTGCGCTGCTCGGAGGTCAGGTCCAGGAACACTGCGATGCCCGGTGGAGCGTCCGCCCGGCTAGCTGCGCGGCACGGTGTCCCAGGCCGCGCCCTTGTAGGGGTCGGGTTCCCTGGGGAGGCCGAGCACCCGTTCGCCGATGATGTTGCGCTGCACCTCGTCCGTGCCGCCGGCGATGCTGGCCCCGGAGGCGCCCAGGCAGGCCGTCGCCCATCTGGCGCCGGCGACGTCGCATGCATCCCACGCCTGCGCTGCGGTCCCCGCGATGGACATCGACACGTCGCGTGCGGTGCGGGCGAGGATCGCCCCGTGCAGCTTGGCGATGGATCCCTCGGGGCCGGGGACCCTGTCGGCGGCAACGGCCGCGCGGATCCTGCTTCCGATGTAGCGCCTGATCTGCTCGCGGATCCAGAGGTCGGCCAGACGTTGGCGGAGCCTCGGGTCATGGGCCTGTCCGGTCTCCTGGGCCAGCGTGATGAGAGCGGGGGACCGGTCGACGGCGAAGGAACCACCGCCTGCGCCTATCGACACCCGTTCGAACATGAGCATCGCCGTGGCGAGGCTCCAACCCTGCTCAAGCTCGCCGAGCAGCCAGTCGGCCGGTATCCGGAGGTCGGTGAAGAACACCTCGTTGAACCCACTGTCACCGGAGATCTGGCGGAGTGGCCTGACCTCTATGCACGGGTCGTGCATGTCGACGATGAACATGGACAGGCCCTGGTGCTTGGGGAGGGTGGGGTCGGTGCGGGCGACGATGATCCCGTAGTCGCAGTAGTGGGCGCCGGAGGTCCAGACCTTCTGGCCGTTGACCACCCACTCGTCGCCGTCCCGGACCGCCCGTGTGGCGAGGCTGGCCACATCGGAGCCCGCTCCCGGCTCTGAGAACATCTGGCACCAGATTGCCCGGCCGCTGATGTTGGCAGGCATGAACCGTGCCTTCTGGTCGTCGGTGCCGAACTGGTTGAGCATCGGCAGGCACATCCCATGGGAGATGGCGAGCGGGAAGGTCGGCAGGGACCAGCCACGCGAAACCTCGTCGAACTCCTCCTGGTGGGCCCTGGTGAGGCCGGCCCCGCCGAACCGGGTCGGATAGGTGAGGCCCGCCAGGCCGGCGGAGGCGAGGGCCGACTGGAAGGCCCTGGCAGCGTCCACCCGCTCGTGGCCGGCGTCGATCCGCTCACCGACGGGAGGGCAGTTGGAACGTAGGAACTCCTCGACCCTGCCACGGAACCCGGTTGTCGCCGGTGGGTCGGGGAGCGGCTCAACGGTCGTCTCGGCCATGTGGGTGACCGTACATCTCCGGTGCCACGGGCCCGCAGTCCGGGCCGGCACCCCTACCGGGCCACCGGTGTCTCAGCGGTACTCGGAGATGTCGGGGCAGGAGCAGACGAGGTTCTTGTCCCCGAATGCGGCGTCGACGCGCCCGACCGGCGGCCAGTACTTGTCGCCCCGTAGGTGGTCCACCGGAAAGGCGGCCAGGTCACGGTCGTATGGGTGGTTCCAGGGGCCCGCCAGGTCCTCGGCGGTGTGGGGGGCGTTGACGAGTGGATTGTCGTCGGCCGGCCACTCGCCGTCGGCGATCCGCCCCGCCTCGTCGGCGATGGCGATCATGGCGTCGCAGAACCGGTCCAACTCGGCCAGGTTCTCGGACTCTGTGGGCTCGACCATCAGCGTGCCCGCCACGGGGAACGAGACGGTGGGTGCGTGGAATCCGTAGTCGATGAGGCGCTTGCAGATGTCGTCGGCGGTGACGTACGCACCCTTCAGGACGCGCACGTCCAGGATGCACTCGTGGGCCACGAATCCGTTCAGGCCGCTGTAGAGGACCGGGTAGTGCCGCTTCAGGCGGGCCGCCACATAGTTTGCCGACAGGATCGCCGTCTCGGTGGCGCAGCGCAGGCCCTCGGCTCCCATGAGCGAGATGTACGCCCAGGAGATGGGGAGGATTCCGGCCGAACCGTAGGGTGCCGCCGACACGGCACCGATGCCGGACACCGGTCCGGCACCCTCCACGACGGGGTGGTTGGGCAGGTAGGGGGCCAGGTGCTCCCTGACCGCCACGGGACCGACACCCGGTCCGCCGCCGCCGTGCGGTATGCAGAAGGTCTTGTGCAGGTTGAGGTGGGAGACATCGGCTCCAAACCGCCCGGGTCTGGCCAGCCCGATCATGGCGTTCAGGTTGGCGCCGTCGAGGTAGACCTGCCCACCGAACTGGTGGACCAGGTCGCAGATCTCGACTATCTGTGGCTCGAACACGCCGTGCGTCGACGGATAGGTGATCATGAAGGCGGCCAGGTTGTCCTGGTGGTCGGTCACCTGCTGCTTGAGGCGGTCGAGGTCGACGTTGCCGTCGATGTCGCAGTCGACCACCACGACCTCCATTCCGGCCATGACGGCACTGGCGGCGTTGGTGCCGTGGGCGGACGACGGGATGAGGCAGACGACCCGGTCGTCGTCGCCACGGGAATCGTGCCAGGCCCGGACCGCCAGCAGTCCGGCCAGTTCACCCTGCGAACCGGCGTTGGGCTGCAGTGACACGGCGTCGTAGCCGGTGATCGTTGCCAGCATGTCCTCGAGGCCGTGGATGAGCTCCAGGTATCCCTCCACCTGATCGGTCGGGGCGAAAGGGTGGATGCGGGCGAACTCCGGCCAGGTGACCGCGGCCATCTGCGTCGTGGCGTTCAACTTCATGGTGCACGAGCCCAGCGGGATCATGGTCCTGTCCAGGGCCAGGTCCCGGTCGGCGAGCCGGCGCAGCCAGCGCAGCATCGAGGTCTCGCTGTGGTGCGACGTGAAGAACCCGGAGGTGCAGTAGGCGCTGGTACGCCGGAGACCGGTCGGAATCCCATCCCGGGCCACCCCGTCCAGAAGCGCCACATCGGCACCGTCGGCGCCGAACGCCCGCCAGACCGCCTCCACGACCTCGGGGGTGGTCGTCTCGTCAAGGCTGATCCCGACGGTGTCCCCGTCGATGCGCCGGAGATTGCAGCCTTCGGCCAGGCAGGCGGCGAGCAGGTCCTCGGCGCGGCCCGGCACCTGGACGGTGAGGGTGTCGACGAAATCGTCGTGGACCATGTGGTAGCCGGCATCGCGTAGGCCCGCCGCAAGCAGCGAGGTGAGGCGCAGGACCCGCTCGGCGATGCGCTGCAGACCGTCGGGGCCGTGGTAGGCGGCATAGAGCGCCGACAGAATCGCCAGCAGGACCTGGGCCGTGCAGATGTTGGACGTGGCACGCTCGCGCCGGATGTGCTGCTCGCGGGTTTGGAGGGCGAGTCGGTGGGCAGGGCGCCCGGCCGCATCCACCGAGGTGCCGACGAGGCGACCGGGCAGCATCCGCCGGTGGCGGTCGGCGACGGCCATGTAGCCGGCGTGGGGCCCGCCGAAGCCCATGGGTACGCCGAAGCGCTGGGCGGACCCGACCACCACGTCTACCCCGTGCTCGCCGGGCGGCGTCACGAGACAGAGGGCCAGGAGGTCGGCTGCGACGGCCACACCGGCTCCGGCCTCCCGGAGGCGTTCGACGGCCGGGCCGAGGTCGCGCAGCCGACCGCTGCTGCCCGGGTACTGGATGAGGGCGCCAAACAGGCCGTTGACGAGGTCGTCGCCCCAGGGATCGGCCACCAGGATCTCGATTCCGAGCGGCCTGGCCCTGGTCCGGATCACGTCGACAACCTGGGGATGGCAGTCGGCGTCGACGAGGAAGAGGTCTCCTCCGCCCCTGTGGATCCTGTGCAGCAGGGCCATGGCCTCCGCGCCGGCCGTTGCCTCGTCGAGCAGGGATGCGTTGGCGAGGTCCATTCCCGTGAGGTTGGCGATCATGGTCTGGAAGCCGAGGAGCAGTTCGAGGCGACCCTGGGAGATCTCGGGCTGGTACGGCGTGTACGCCGTGTACCAGGCGGGGTCCTCCATCACGTTGCGGAGGATCACGCCCGGCATGTGGGTGTCGTACCAGCCGGTGCCGATGAGGCTCGTGACCACGGTGTTCCGGTCGGCCAGCCCACGCAGACGTCCGAGCACCTCTTCCTCGGTGAGAGGACCCGGGAGCTGCAGCGGCTGCCTGTCGCGGATCGAGGCCGGGACGGTGGCGTCGACTAGGTCATCGAGGGTCTCGGCGCCGATCACCGCGAGCATGTGGTTCACAGCAGCGGCATCGGGGCCGATATGGCGACGCGTGAAGGCGTCGTGGTCGAGAAGATCGTCGAGGGTGGGGCTGGAGCCTGGCGTGCTCTTCATCTCTGGCCTCTTTCGTTCCGGGACGGGGTCGCGTGCCTGTCGTCACGCCCCCCTCTGTCCGAAACCTGAGAGATGGACCGGACAGGACCTCTCGGCCCATGCCCGGCTTGCCCCGTCGGTGGATCGGATATGTCCGATCACTCTCCAGAGTTGCCAACCCCTGCGGTCCGGTCGCCTGAGAGTTTCCGGGGGCGGTTGCTCCTTCGGCGCCCCGATCTGGTCGGGGTCTCTCCCACAGGGGTGTTGTCAGCAATGCAGACATTACTACAGAACCGGAATTGGTGGGGATGTCATCGGTCACGCCGGACTAGCGATCCGACGAGAGAGCAGTCAGGCTTGGTGCCGTAGATGACGCTGAGATGACGCTGAAGGGGTGGTCTGATGGGCATGGCAGACGGCAGGGTGGTCCTGGTCACCGGAGCCGGTGGCGGGATAGGAAGGGCGGCGGCCGGGTTGTTCGCCGAAGAGGGAGCGGCCCACGTGGCCCTGGCGGACCGCGATGAGGCGACAGCGAACGACACCGCCGACCTGGTCCGCGCATCGGGTGCGGGAGCCTCCGTCCACGTGTTCGACGTGACCGATGAGCAGTCGGTGGCGGCCTTCGTGGATCGGGTGGTCGCCGACCAGGGTCGAATCGACAGCGCCTTCAACAATGCCGGCATCAGCCATCCCAGCGTGCCGTTCCACGAACTGGCCAGGGAGGCCTGGGACGAGATGCTGGAGGTCAACCTGACCTCGGTGTTCCTGTGCATGAAGCACGAGATCCGCCAGATGCTCGACACCGGAACGGCAGGCGCCATCGTGAACACCTCATCGGGGGCGGGCGTGGTGCCGGCGCCCGGCCAGCCGCACTACACGGCCGCCAAGCACGCCGTCCTTGGACTCACCAGGTGCGCAGCCTCCGAATACGTGAAGTCCGGCATCCGCTGCAACAGCATCCTGCCGGGCATGGTCGACACGCCGATGCTGACGGGTGGAACCGGGGTTCTGGGCGAACGGGCGGCTGCCCTGCTGGCCAGGGTCTCACCGACGGGAGAGTTGCTCCAGCCGGCCCAGATAGCGGCTGTGGCGGTGTGGCTCTGTTCCGATTCTGCCGACGCCGTGAATGGACAGGCCATCGTCGCGGACGGGGGCGGGATAATGCGCTGAGGGCCGGTGCCCTCCGTGGGTGCCGGCTGGGACGTCCGACGGCGCGGTGTCCTACTGTCGGGTTGTCCGCGGTTTGTGGTCTGGGATCGTCAGGCATGACGGGTTCGTGCACCGGTCCGGGTAGGAGCAGCATGGCAGAGCAGGCAAAGCGGCGTGTCGCGGCGGTCGAGGGGCTCTTCACCCTCGACGAGGAGCCCCGGCTGATCGGCGGCCGCCTCACCGGTGCCGGTGGTTACTGCTTCCCCAAGAGCCTCGGTGGTGCCGACCCGGCGACACCGGCGGGCGAGGTCGAGGAGGTGCTGCTCAGCCGCCGTGGCCGGATCTGGTCGTACACCAACAGCGAGTACCCGCCGCCACCCCCGTTCGTTCTGACCGAGCCCTATGAGCCGATCACCGTGGCGGCCGTCGAGTTGGAGGTCGAGAAGATGGTGGTCCTGGGCCAGGTGGTTCCGGGCTGGGGCGTCTCGGACCTGGCTGTCGGGATGGAGGTGGAGCTGGTGCTGGGCACCCTCTACGAGGACGACGAGAACGAGTACCTGACATGGCAGTGGCAGCCGGTCGGCCCGGCCGGCTGATGGCCCGGCCCGGTGGGGGAGTGACCGCATATGGATGAGATAGCGATCCTCGGCGTGGGAATGCACCCGTGGGGAAAGTGGGGACGGAACTTCGTCGACTACGGCGTGCAGGCGGCGCGTGGGGCGCTGGCAGACGCAGGAGTCGACTGGGGTGACGTCGACTTCGTCTCGGGAGCCATAACCGTGCGCTGCGGGTATCCCGGATACGTGGCCGGAGCCACGTTCGCCAGGGCCCTGGGCTTCAACGGCGCACAGGTCTCCAGTTCCTACGGAGCCTGCGCCGCCGGTGCCGCCGCTCTCAGCGTGGCACGTGGCCAGATCCTGTCAGGTGCCTCGGAGGTGGCCCTGGTGGTCGGGGCGGACACGACCCCGAAGGGGTTCCTGGCCCCCAACGAGGGACGGCGGACCGACGACACCGACTGGTTGAGGTTCCACTTGGTGGGGGCGACCAACCCGGTGTACTTCGCCATGCACGCCAGGCGCCGTATGGCCCTCCACGGAGCGACAAGCGAGGACTTCGCCCTGGTCAAGGCCAAGAACAGCCGGCACGGCGTGCACAACCCCAATGCCCGGTTCGCCAAGGAGTACAGCGTCGGGGACGTTGCCGACTCGCCGGTCGTCTCCGACCCCCTGCGCCTGCTGGAGATCTGTGCCACCAGCGACGGGGGAGCGGCCCTGCTGGTCACCTCCATGGACTACGCACGGTCCCTGGGGGTCTCTGATCCGGTACGGGTCGCCGGCATCTCGGTCGTCACGCCGACCTACCCGGACACGGTCCTGGACCTGCCATACCTGGCAACCGACTCCGCAGCAGCCGTCGATGCACCGGATCGGGGCTTCAAGGAGTCGATCGCGGACCGGGTCTACGAGGAGGCCGGAGTGGGCCCCGAGGACGTCGACCTGGCCGAGGTCTACGACCTCTCGTCGGCCCTCGAGCTGGACTGGTACGAGCAGATGGGCTTCTGCGAGGTCGGCGAGGCCGAGTCCTTCCTGCGGTCCGGCGCCACGTCGATCGGCGGCAGCCTCCCGGTCAATGCGAGCGGCGGGCTGGGTGCCTTCGGTGAAGCCGTACCGGCACAGGCCATCGCCCAGGTGTGCGAGCTGGTCTGGCAGATCCGGGGACAGGCGGGGCGGAGACAGGTCGAGGGCGCGCGCGTGGGTGTCACCGCGAACCAGGGGTTGTTCGGGCACGGCTCGTCCGTCCTGGTACGGATGTAATGTCTGCCGGATACCCGGATGGGTGTCCCGGACCACAGCCGCCTAGCGGGGAGTGACAGGCCATGCCGCTACACGAGAGCATCGACGACGGCACAGCCACGATCGTCATGGACAACCCGCCCGTGAACGCCATGGGAATCTCCGACACGTTCGCCCTGGCCACCCTGCTCGACGGCTACAGGAACCGGCCCGAGGTGAGGGTGGTCGTCCTGGCGGCCGAGGGACGCGGGTTCAGTGCCGGGGTGGACATAGTCGAGATCCAGTCCCTGCCCGGAAACGAGGGGATCCTGGAGGCCAACAGGTCCTGCTTCGAGGCGTTCCGGGCCGTGTACGAGTGCGCTGTCCCGGTGGTCGCCGCCGTGAACGACTTCTGCCTGGGCACCGGAATCGGGCTGGCCGGAAACGCCGACGTGATCGTGGCCGCCGAGGCCGCCAGGTTCGGCCTGCCCGAGGTGGACAACGGTGCCCTGGGGGCAGCCACACACCTCCAGCGACTCGTACCAGCCCACCGGGCCCGCTGGATGCTCTACAGCTGCGAGCAGGCCACGGCCGAGGAACTCCACGCCTACGGATCGGTGCTGCGGGTCGTGCATGCCGACCGGTTGAGGTCGACGGCACTCGAGGTGGCGACGGTGATCGCAGCCAAGGATCCGCAGGTGGTGCGTGCCGCCAAGAGTTCCCTGAACGGGATCGACCCGGTCGATGTCAGGCGGAGCTACCGCTACGAACAGGGCTACACCTTCGAGCTGAACCTGCTGGGACGTGGTGACGAGGCCCGCGATGCGTTCCTGCGTGGCGAGCGGAACCCCGACACGACGGCCGACTGAGGGTCTTGGTGGGGGCGCCATCCATGGAGGACCCGGGGGAGGTCGCACCCACCCTGGTGGTCATGGCAGGCGGCCTCGGATCGCGATTCGGGGGTGACAAGCAGCTCGTCGTCATCGGCCCCAACGGCGAGGCGTTCCTCGACTATGCGATCCGCGATGCCATGGAGGCAGGCGTAGGGAAGGTGGTCGTGGTCGCCCGAACCGACCTCGACGAGCCGCTGCGGGAACACCTCGCCGCCCAGCATCCGGCAGGCCTGCCCCTGGTCATCGTGCACCAGGACACGTTCGGCCCCCGGCGTTCCAAGCCGTGGGGCACCGGGCATGCTGTGCTGAGTGCCGCAGCCGAGGCTGACGGGCCGATCGTGGTCATCAACGCCGACGACCACTACGGACGGAGCGGGATCCGTCGTGCGCTCGAGGGCATGGCCGGTGGCGGCGAGCGGGCGGTCTTGGTGGCGTTCCGACTGGACAGGACCCTGCCCGTCGGCGGAGCCGTGTCGCGCGGGGTCTGCGAGGTGGACGGGAACGAACTGCTGTGCCTCGTGGAGACCCACGGCATCCGCCGTGAGGGTGTCGTGATCCTGGCCGACGACCCGCCCGGCGAGTTGTCCGCCGATGCGCCGGTGTCGATGAACCTGTGGGTCCTGCCCCGAAAGGCGCTGGTGAGCCTCGGGGACCAGTGGGAGGCCTTCCACGACGCATATGCGGACGACCCGTCGGCTGAGTTCCTGCTGCCTGTGGCGATCGACGAGCAGCGGGCCGCGGGGCTGCTGGGCATAGACGTGGTGCGTTCGGATGAGCGCTGGATCGGCGTGACCAACCGCGACGACCTGGCGGTGGCGAGGGCGGCGTTCGCCGACGGCTGAACCGGGCCGCCTTTCAGCGGGAGGACCAGCCCACGAGGAGGAGTGAGTCGATGCCAGACGTAGTGGTGGAGAAGCAGGGCCACGTCCTGACGGTGACCCTGAACCGTCCGCAGCGCCGCAACGCCATGACGTTGGCGATGTTCGCCAGGCTGTCCGACGCATGGGACCTGGCGGACGGCGATGACGAGATCCGTGTCATCGTCCTGACCGGTGCCGACGGCCACTTTTCCGCCGGCATGGACCTGCGGGCCATGTCGGGCGACATCGACCCCACCGACGACTACGACGTGGCGGGCCGCATGGAACGCGAGGGATCGGGTTTCATCTACGACGGCCTGCTCAAGACGCGGCACCCGATGGTTCCGGTCGTCGCAGCCGTCGAGGGCACAGCGATCGCCGGCGGCACCGAGTTGTTGCAGGGAACCGACATCCGGATCGCCGGCGAGAGCGCGGTCTTCGGCGTGTCGGAGGTCCGGTGGGCCCTGTACCCGATGGGCGGGTCGGCGGTTCGGCTGCCCCGTCAGATCTCCTTCACCGAGGCAGCCGACCTCCTCCTCACCGGTCGGCACGTGTCGGCGGCGGAGGCCAGGGGGATGGGCCTCATCGGCCAGGTGGTGCCCGACGGCACCGCCCTCGCCCGGGCGTACGAAACAGCCGCGACGATCGCGGAGAACGGGCCCCTGGCCGTGCAGGCTGTCCTGCGGACCTTGAGGGGGACGTCAGGGATGACCGAGGAGGCGGCCTTCGAGTTCGAGGAACCGGTGGGCCGTGCCGTGTTCAAGTCCTGGGACGCCACCGAGGGGCCGGCCGCATTCGCAGAGAAGAGACCCCCCGTGTACAGGGGACGTTGAGGGGCCGTCGGGGAATCCGGCCGGCCAGTCCAGCGGTCGAACCTGTGCCGGAGTCAGCTCTGGAGGCGGTCGGTGCCTGCCTCGAGGCCCGGCAACTGGATCTGCAGCTCGAACCCGTGCTCGGCGGCGTCCGCCAGTACCAACTGCTCGCAGGCAAGCCAGCCGTCGGCCCGCGGCCCGGCCAGATGGCGGTTGTACGGGGCGTCGAACACGATCACTCTGTTGCCGGAGGCCCGGAGCGCCTCGACGTTGTGGGGGCCGTCGTCGATGTAGAGATCGGCCTCGACCTCGGGCTTGGCCCCCAGGAAGCAGATGTCCCTGTACGGGATGCGCGCGCGGTCCAGCCAGTCCACCGTGTCGGCGATCGCTGTGGCATGGGTCCAGTTCACGTAGAGGCGGTGCGTGATCACCCGGATCCATATCCCGATGTCGGAGAGCCTCCAGAGCGCCTCAGCGGCCTCGCCGATGACCGGCATGGAGCGCAGGATCCGGTGCTCGACCACCGCCAACTGGTGGAGGTGCTCGAACTGGTCGACCGAGAGCCCCCACTCCCGGAAGTCCCATGAGCGGACAAGGGGCAGGGATTCCTCGGCGACCCCCAGCTCTGTCGCCACGACCGACCGGAATGCGTCTGTGTAGTCGCCGCAGACGCCGTCGAGGTCGACGCCCAGCACGTAGGGACGGCCGGGATCGGTACCGCTCACCGACCGCGTCCTGCATCCATGGGGTGAAGGGTAGGTCGACGGTGCACGGTCCAGAACGACGAGAGCCCCGCCACCCGGGGGCGGCGGGGCTCTCGGTCAGTATCGGGTCAGCGGGACAGGCCCTTGCCCAGTGCGCTGATCGCAGCATCCTTGATCGGGATGAAGCCGACGATTGCCAGCGCTGTCCCGATGTCGGCGCCGAGCTCGCCGAGTCCTAGCACCTCTGTGGAGGCGCC
>DQOF01000093.1 GCA_015658775.1 Acidimicrobiia bacterium
CGGACTGGGATCGGGTTTCCGGGGATCGCCGTCGCTGGCCATGACAGCCAACATTCCCATCGGCTGACCCACCCTGGCGAGGGTGAGGGTGGCGCCGCCGGTCAACTTCGTGATCCGCACTCCGATGCCGCCACGGCCCCGTGAGTCGAGCTCGCCCGCGGGCGTCGCCTTGGCACAGGCGCCGCTGGTGATGGTGATCACGGTCTCGTCACCGAGGATCGGGCCCGCGCCGACGACGACCGCATCGCCCCG
The DNA here is from genome assembly GCA_015658775.1 of Acidimicrobiia bacterium. Lineage (GTDB taxonomy): Bacteria > Actinomycetota > Acidimicrobiia > Acidimicrobiales > MedAcidi-G1 > UBA3125. Next base: position 253 of record DQOF01000093.1, read on the forward strand.
GAGCCTCATTCCCGCCACACCGGCCGCCCCACGCCCCTGGATGCTGATGGCATCCGTCGGCGTGCGCAGGGCCTGTCCATCGGAGGCGACAACCACCACGTCTGTGCCCTCCGGAGCGCAGAAGGCGGCCGCCACCCGGTCTCCCTGCTTCAGCTTGAGGAGCGACCGGCCGCCCCTCGTGCCTCGGACCTCGTCGAGCGTGAGGCGCTTGGCGATACCCGAGGCGGTCACGAGGACCAGGGGTTCGTCTCCGTCGGCGACCACGGTGAGGATGGCCTCGCCCCGGTTGGTGCCGAAGGCTTGGGCGGCACCGGTGCCACGGGCCCGACCGGTGCCGTCGGCCACCTCGGCGGCGAGCAACTGCAGTGCGCGCCCCTCGGAGGTGACGGCCGTGACCGTTGTTGTGGTCGTGGTCAGGATCGAGGCGATGAGAATGTCGTGTCGGCCCGGCGTGGCCCTACGCGCGCCGTCGACCGGAAGGCGTCCGATCTGGCCCGAGGTGGAGAGCGTCACGACGCAGGCCTCGTCGGTGATGTCGTCGGACACCTCGACCATGTCGAATTCAGGCAGGTCGTCGGGATGGGCGATCTCGGTCCGGCGGGGCCGGCCGAACGACTCGACGGCTTCGCCCAGCTCGGTCAGCACCATCGTGCGACGACGCTTCTCGGAGCCGAGCAGCCTCGCCAGGTCGGCGATCTCGGTCGTGAGCCGGTCGCGTTCCTCCTCCAGCCTGCGGGTCTCGAGGGCGGTCAACCGCTTGAGGGGCATGTCCAGGATGTGATCTGTCTGGACACGGCTCAGGTCGAAGCACTTGATCAGCTCCTGCCGGGCGGCCGCAGTGTCCTCGGACCCGCGGATCACGGCCACCACCCGGTCGATTGCATCGAGGGCGGTGAGGAGGCCCGTGACGATGTTCAGCCGGGCCTCGTTCCGCGCGATCCGGTACCGGGTGCGGCGGACTATCACGGCGAGACGGTGGTCCAGGTAGTGGCGGCAGAGGTCGTAGAGGCCGAGGGTGCGGGGCTCTCCGTCGACCAGGACCACGTTGTTCAGGCCGAACGTCTCCTCGAGGGGCGTGAGGCGGTAGAGCTCGCCGAGCACGGCCTGGGGGTTGTGGCCGGGCCTGATGGTGATCTGCAGCCTGAGCCCGTGGTGGCGGTCGGACAGGTTCTTGAAGTCGGAGATGCCGGTGACCCGGTCTGCCTCGATGAGTTCCTTCAGCTTGGCGATGACACGCTCCGGGCCGACCTGGTAGGGGAGCTCGGTGACCACGATGGCCTGTCGGCCCCGGCCCACCTGCTCGACGTGGGCCCTTGCCCTGACGCGGATGGTTCCGCGGCCGGTCTCGTAGGCCTCCCGGATGCCGTCGTCGACGACTATGCCGCCGCTCGGGAAATCGGGGCCCGGCAGGACCGCCAGCAACTCGTCGATCGTGGGCCTCGGGCGCCGCTTGTTCATCACCAGGGTCACAGCGGCGTGTATCTCGGCGAGGTTGTGCGGAGCCATGTTGGTCGCCATGCCCACGGCTATTCCGGTCGTGCCGTTGATGAGAAGTCCGGGCAGCAGGGCCGGCAGGGCGATGGGCTCTTCGGACTCGCCGTCGTAGGTGGGGCGGAAGTCGACCGTGTCCTCGTCGAGTTCGGCGACCATGGCCATGGCGGCCTCGGTGAGCCTGCACTCGGTGTAGCGGGGTGCTGCGGGCGGGTCGTCGAGCGAGCCAAAGTTGCCCTGGGGGTCGACCATGGTGATGCCACGGGCGAAGACCTGGCCCATGCGTACCAGGGCGTCGTAGATGGCGGCGTCGCCGTGCGGGTGGAAGCGGCCCATCGTGTCGCCGACCACCCGTGCGCTCTTGCGATGTGGTGTGTCCGGCCGGAGACCCATCCGCAGCATGGCGTAGAGGATGCGTCGTTGCACCGGCTTGAGGCCGTCGCGGACGTCGGGGATGGCCCTGGAGGTGATGACGGAGAGGGAGTACGCCAGGAACGACTCCCGGAGTTCGTCCTCTAGCGGAACGTCGATCACCTCGCGGGCGAACGGGGGGCCGTCGGGTAGGAGTTTCTGCTGTCCGCTCATTGTTCTCGTGTCGCTGGCTGGTCGGTCGGCCGGTCCGTGGTCGGGTGTGGTGGCCCGACGTGGTGTCCCGTCTCGTGGAATTGGTTCATGGACATGGTGCAACGAGCCTGTGACAGGCTTCGTGACGGTCGTCGGCCGACCGTACAGCGGGTACGCGCCGATGCCGTGGCATGCCCGCCTCCGAGTTCCGGCCGTCCACCGGTCGGTGGATCAGCGGGGTAGGCGGCAGCGGGAGACGCCGGTCACCAACTCGTCGAGGGTGTCCAGCAACCTGACGCCGCCGACGGTTCGGAGCCTGGCGGCGTCGCCGGCCGACCAGGGTCGGTCCATCGTGGAGACGGGCAGCCCGGCGGCCTGCCAGGTCTCGCCCAGCAGGCGCAGTGCGGAATCGACGCCGGGATCGCCGCATGCGGCCAGGATCTCCCCTGCCTCTGTGGCATCGAACCCGGAATCGTGGGGGGTGGCGCCGTTGCCCTGATCCGCCGTGCCGGAGGCGAAGGTGCCGAGTCGGAACCTGAGGGCCTCGGCCGCAATTCTGGCGTGGTTCATCCCGATAAACGGTAGCCAACACCGGGTTCCCGGTCGTGGACCCCGGGCGGCGCAGGTCAGGCGGGTCCCGGACAGCAGTTTCCGGGGCAGGTGTCGGGTCGGATGCCGAGGCTTCCGAGTGCAGCCCGGTCCACCGGCTGCGGCTCGATCCGTTCTGCCACGAGGTCCCCAATCATCTTCACGAAGCGCGGGTCGTCGTCGACCGCGCGGGCGCGGGAGAATGCCACTCCTGCGGCCTGCGCCCGTCGGGCCGCCTCCACGTCGAGGTCCCAGGCGATCTCGAAGTTCTCCACCGGGAAGCCGATCGGTGAAACCGCGACGGCACGGACGCCGTCGGCAGCCAACGCGTCTATCCGGTCGCCGATGTCGGGCTCCAGCCACGGCACACCCGGTCGCCCACTGCGTGACTGCCAGACCACATCCCAGGAGTGGTGGCCCGCGGGGTCGGCTCTCCCGGCGACCAGCCCGGCGGCCTCGTCGACCTGCTCGGCGTAGTCGCAGATGGTCGCCTGGTCGCACGGGATGCTGTGGGCCGAGAACAACAGATGGGCATCGCCACCGGGGCCGTTCCCCAGGACGGCCAGTGCCTCCCTGAGGCGGTCTGCGGCGGTCTCTATCAGGCCCGGGTGGTCGTGGTGGGGACGGATCCGGTCGATGAGGGGGGCGTCGGGACCTGCCGATGCACACGCGGTGTCGAGGTCCTCCCGGTACTGCCTGCAGGTGGAGAACGAGCTGTACGGCGAGGCCACCCACGCCAGTGCCCGCCGGATCCCGGCGTTACGCATGCCTGCGACGGTGTCGGCCAGTAGAGGGGGTGCGTTGCGATTGCCCCAGAAGACGGGCAGGTCGTAGCCGCGGTCGGCCAGGTCGGCGGTCACGGCCGGTACCAGGGCGCGGAGCCGGCCGTTTATCGGCGAGACGCCACCCGCGGTCAGGTACCGGGCGCCGACCTCGGCCAGCCTCTCGGGTGCGATGTCACGACCGGCTGTGACCCGGGCGAGGAAGGGCTCGACCTCGTCTGGGCCCTCCGGCCCGCCGAAGGCCACGAGCAGGACGGCGTCGTATCCGGTGGTCACGGTAGATGTCACGATAGATAGATCTCACGATAGAGAGGCCTGCCCGTCGTGCCTGCCCTCAGTGTAGGAGCGGCTCGCAGGTCAGGAGTTGACCGAGAAGTGGGACAGGTCCTCGTCGAGGCCCGCCCTGATCGCCTCTGCGATGGCACCGCGCGCCGTGGTCCGCGTGCGGACGAGCCCGCCCCTGCTTATGCCGGTGAGCGCAGCAGCCCGCTGGATGGCGGTGGCCACGACCTCGTCGGGTTCCGCCACCTCGTCGAGGAAGCCCGCGTCGACGGCACCGACGGGGTCGTAGACGTTGCCGAGGGCCGTAACCCTGGTGAGGTGGCGCTTGGAGATGCGGTCCCTGGCCAGCTCGGTGGCGAAGAACGGGAGCGGCATGCCGATCGTGAGCTCGGGAAGTCCGATCTTGAACTCGCCCCTGGCGCCGACCCGCAGGTCGCAGGTCATGAGGATGATGGCGCCGGCCGCCAACGCATGGCCCGTGCACGCCGCCACCACCGGACGGGGGAACATGTAGCAGCGCAGGAACAGGTCGACGCCCTTCCTGAGCATCTCCCGGGCCTCGTCGGCTCCGGCCTGCATCACCTTCAGGTCGAACCCTGCCGAGAAGCGACCAGGGCGTCCCGCTATGACCACGGCATCGGCACCGGCCTGTTCGACGTCGTCCAGGGCGGTCAGCAGGTCCCGGATCGAGTCATGTCCCAGGGCGTTGGCCTTCCCGTCATCGAACCCGATGACGGCCACGCCGCCCTCGTGGCTGACCGTGACGCTTCCGGTGGTTGGAACTGTGGTGTCGTTCATGGCGTCGCAACCTACAGCGCCACGCTCCCGTGGCCGAAGCGTGCAGGTTGGGCTCCGGTATACTCAGGGTATGACAGAGCAGTTGACAGAGGCCCCTGTAGACGACCTGTCCGACGACCAGGACCCCGGCCCCTCCGGGTGCGTGGTCGAGGTCACCGAGGCGGCGCTCGCCAAGGTGATCGAGATCCGCGGCGCCGAGGACGATCCCGAGACCCTGGCGCTGCGCATCGCCGTCACCGGCGTGTCGGGCATCGACTACGTCTACGA
>DQOF01000003.1 GCA_015658775.1 Acidimicrobiia bacterium
AAAACCGTCCGTATTCCGGATCGGTCGGATCGATCACCGATATGGGCATCCTCCCGACGCGGGCTGGGGCAGGCAGTCGGTCGGCCGCACGGACAGACCCTATTGCCGTGGCAGATGCCGACATCACCCGGGAAGGCACCCTCGACGGTGCACCTCATGCAGGTCAGCCGCTACCGTCTCGATGGGCGCCATCGGACACGCACAGACAGTACGGCCATCCCTCCTGCAACCATGACAGACACCAACCCCTTCGCACTTGCCGCCGAGGCGGCCGTCGCACTCGCCGACCGGACCGGCCAGGCAGGCCACGACGTGGCCGTGGTGCTGGGGTCGGGTTGGGCCTCCGCTGCCGACGGTCTCGGCCGGGTCATGGCGGACGTGCCGCTCGGTGACCTGCCGGGCTTCCCCGTCCCAACCGTGAGCGGCCACCGCAACAGCGCCCTCTCCGTGCGGGTCGGGGACACGACGGCTCTCGTGCTGGGCGGCCGCAGCCACCTCTACGAGGGACACACGGTCTCCACCGTCGTGCACGGGGTCCGGACGGCGATTGCCGCCGGATGCAGGGTCGTCCTGCTCACCAACGCAGCGGGCGGCCTCGACCCGTCGTGGCCCGTCGGCCAGCCGGTGATCATCGCCGACCACCTCAACCTGACAGGAACCTCGCCCATGGCCGGACCGGCGCCCCCGGCCGACACGGCTGCCCGCTTCGTCGACCTGACCGATGCCTACTCGCCCCGGCTCCGCGCTATGGCCCGAGAGGTCGACGACTCGCTGCCCGAGGGCGTCTACGCCGGGCTGCTGGGAGGCGCCTACGAGACCCCGGCCGAGGTGCGCATGCTGGCCGGCCTCGGCGCGGACCTGGTGGGCATGTCCACGGTTCTGGAGACCATCGCCGCCCGCCACCTCGGCGCAGAGGTGCTCGGCGTATCGCTCGTCACCAACGCCGCAGCCGGAATGACCGACCAGGACCTCGACCACGCAGAGGTGCTCAAGGCGGCCGCCGACGCAGCCCCACGCATGCTGGCCCTGCTGCGCGGTGTGCTGATGCGGCTGTGACGACGACCCTGCCAACCCTCCGGGCCGAGGAGGTGGCACGGCGCTGGCTGGAGGTCGACCCCGATCCGGGAACACGCGCCGAGACCGAACAGCTCCTGACCGATGGTGGTGCGGCACTGGAGCGTCGGTTCGGCGGCCGCCTGGCATTCGGGACAGCCGGGTTGCGCGGCCCCCTCGGTGCCGGCCCCATGCGGATGAACCGGGTGCTCGTACGGATGACAGCCGCGGCCATCGGGCGTCGCCTCCTGGCCGGGGCCGCGGGTGCAGCCACCGACGGCGGACCACCCCCCGTGGTCGTGGTCGGATTCGACGCCCGCCGCAACAGCGACGTGTTCGCCGAGGACACCGCCCGGATGCTGGCCGGTCTGGGCATCGCCAGCCTGGTCCTGCCCCGCCCGCTGCCGACCCCTGTCCTGGCCTTCACACTCAGGAATGTCGGCGCGGACGCGGGGATCATGGTCACGGCCAGCCACAACCCGCGCACGGACAACGGCTACAAGGTGTACTGGTCCGACGGCGCGCAGATAGTCCCACCGGTCGACTCCGAGGTCTCGGCTCTCATCGACGGGGCACCGTTGCCCACCGACGCCGACCTGGCCCCCGGGGACGACCCGCTGATCGAACGTGCCGGGGAGGCCCAGGTGGGCTTCTACACGGAGGCGGCGACGTCGGTCGTGGACACCGACTCCCCGCGTGACCTCTCGATCGTCTACACGCCCCTGCACGGTGTCGGTCGCGATGTCCTGCTGGAGGCGTTCCGCTGCGCCGGCTTCGCCGAGCCGGCCGTCGTCCCGGAGCAGGGTGAGCCGGATCCCGACTTCCCGACCCTGCCATATCCGAACCCCGAGGAGCCGGGCGCCCTGGACCTGGCGACAGCCCTGGCGGCCCGGGAAGGTGCCGACCTGGTCCTGGCCAACGACCCCGACGCCGACCGCCTGGCCGTGGCGGTGCCCGACGGCCCGGGCTGGCGCACGCTCACCGGCGACGAGGTGGGTGCCCTGCTCGCCGACCACGTCCTTGGCTCCGGGTCGGGAGACGACCGCCTCGTGGTGACCACGGTGGTGTCGTCGAGGCTGCTGGCCAGAATCGCAGGCCACCACGGCGTGCGCCATGCCGAGACGCTCACCGGGTTCAAGTGGATCATGAGGCCGGGCCTCGACGACCCTTCGGCCGACTTCGTGTTCGGCTACGAGGAGGCAGCCGGCTACGCCGTGGGCGACCTCGTCAGGGACAAGGACGGCATCACCGCCGCCCTGGCGTTCGCCGAACTGGCGGCCACGGAGCGGGCAGCCGGCCGATCGGTCATCGACCGGCTCCACGACCTGTGGCGCCGCCACGGCGTGCACAGGACGGGCCTGCGCACCATCCGCTTCGCCGGGCCCGACGGTGCGGCTGACATGGCCCGGCGGATGGACCTCCTGCGGAGCAGGCCGCCCTCCGACATCGCGGGACATGCCGTGGTCTCGGTCACCGACATGGCAGGACCCGGCTCGTCCCTGCCACCGACCGACGCCCTCGTGTTCGAGTTGGACGGCGGCCGCCTGGTGATCCGCCCCAGCGGCACCGAGCCGATGCTCAAGGCCTACGCCGAGGTCATCGGGCCGTCGGCGGAGATAGACCCCCGCTCATCCGAGCGTGCGGGGGACCTGGCCGTCTCCGGGATGCTGGACGGGGTGTGCGCACTGCTCGGGGGGTCGTCGCGATGAGCGCAACGGCACCCTTCATCCCGACCGGTGCCGGCAGCCGACCCGTGCGGGTCGCCCCGGTCGACGAGGTCGCCCTCGAGGCACGGGCAGCGGTCCTCTGCACGCGGTCGATCAAGACGACCAGCAAGCGGGCCGCCCTGCACCTGGCCATCAGGTGCATCGACCTCACCACGCTCGAGGGTGCCGACACGCCTGACAAGGTGGCGTCACTGTGCCAGAAGGCGGTCAGGCCCGACCCGTCCGACCCGGGCATACCGTCCGTTGCCGCCGTCTGCGTCTACCCGGAGATGGTCGGGCACGCCGTCGACGCCGTGGCCGGAACCGGGGTCGCCGTGGCCAGCGTGGCCGGGGCCTTCCCCGCCGGCATGTCCGCCATCGACGTGCGGACCGCCGACATAGCCGACGCCGTGCGGCGGGGAGCCGACGAGATCGACATCGTGCTCAACCGCTCGGCCTTCCTGGCCGGCGACCTGGGGCGGGCCCACGACGAGATCGCCACCGCGAAGGAGGCCTGCGGCCCGGCCCACCTGAAGGTCATCCTGGAGACAGGTGAACTGGGTGGCTACGACCAGATACGGAGTGCCTCCATGCTGGCCATGGCGGCCGGTGCGGACTTCATCAAGACCTCGACGGGAAAGATCCCCGGTGCCGCCACCCCGCCGACCATGTTGTGCATGTCCGAGGCCATCCGCGACTTCGCCGACCAGACGGGGACCGCGGTGGGGCTGAAGGGAGCCGGCGGCATCCGCACGGCGAAGCAGGCCTGGCACTACCTGGTGATCGTGGGCGAGACCCTGGGTCAGGACTGGCTCACGCCGGCCAGGTTCCGCCTAGGCGCTTCTAGCCTCCTGAACGACGTGCTCCTTCAACTCGGCAAGCTGGACACCGGCCGCTACAGCGGCCCCGACTACGTCACGGTGGACTGACCTCATGACCCCTCCCGACAACGACCCCCGGACAGAACCCTTCGACCTCGACTACGCACCGGCACCGCAGTCGACCGCGGTGGTCGACATCGCCGACGAGTACGGGCTCTTCATCGACGGTGACTTCGTGGAGTCCCGCTCGGGCCGCACGTTCGCCACCACCAACCCGGCGACGGAGGAGCACCTGGCGGACGTGGCCGAGGGCTCGAAGGACGACGTCGACCGTGCGGTCGCAGCCGCCCGCAACGCCTACGAGGGCCACTGGGGCGCCCTGTCGGGCAGGGAGCGCGGCAAGTACATGTTCCGCATCGCACGCCAGATCCAGGAGCGGGCCCGCCAGTTCGCCGTGCTCGAGACCATCGACGGTGGCAAGCCCATCCGGGAGAGCCGCGACGTCGACATCCCCCTGTCCGCCGCCTGGTTCTTCTACTACGCGGGCTGGGCCGACAAGCTGGAGTACGCCTTCCCCGGTAGGCGCGTGGCACCGCACGGCGTGGCCGGTCAGATAATCCCGTGGAACTTCCCGCTCATGATGGCCGCCTGGAAGTTGGCACCTGCGCTGGCAACGGGCAACACAGTCGTCCTGAAGCCCGCCGAGACCACACCGCTGACGGCACTTCTGCTGGCAGACGTCATCCGGGACGTGGGCCTACCGCCGGGGGTCGTCAACATCGTCACCGGTGCCGGAGCCACGGGGGCCGCCCTCGTCGACCACACCGGAATCGACAAGCTGGCGTTCACCGGTTCGACAGAGGTGGGCAAACGGATCCAGCGGGCCACATCCGGTCGTCGGCTGCCGCTCACGCTGGAGTTGGGTGGCAAGGCCGCCCACATCGTGTTCGACGACTCCGCCGTGGACCAGGCCGTCGAGGGAATCGTGAACGGCATCTACTTCAACCAGGGCCACGTGTGCTGCGCCGGGTCGAGGCTGCTGGTACAGGAATCGGTCGCCGAGGAGTTCACCCTGCGCCTGAAACGACGCATGGCCGTCCTGCGCCTCGGCGACCCACTCGACAAGAACACCGACGTGGGCGCCATCAACTCCGCCGAGCAGCTCAGGCGCATCACCGACATGGTCGACGCCGGGGTCGCCGAGGGAGCCGACCTCCACCAACCCGACTGCGACCTCCCCGAGCGCGGGTACTGGTACCCGCCGACGGTGTTCACCGGGGTCCAGCAGAGCCACAGCGTCGCCCGCGACGAGATCTTCGGACCGGTGCTGACGGTCCAGACCTTCCGCACACCACAGGAAGCGGTCGACAAGGCCAACAACACGCCCTACGGGCTGTCTGCCGGCATCTGGACCGAGAAGGGGTCCAGGATCCTCTGGATGGCCGAGCAGCTCCGGGCCGGGGTGGTCTGGGCCAACACCTACAACCAGTTCGATCCGGCTAGCCCCTTCGGCGGCTACAAGGAGAGCGGCTTCGGGCGGGAGGGCGGCCTGCACGGCCTAGCCCCGTACCTGCGGGCCGCAGGACGGGTGGCGTGATGGCTGGGCACATGCCGGTCGACAAGACCTACAAGCTGTTCATCGGAGGGGCGTTCCCACGCTCCGAGTCGGGCAGGACCTTCCAGGTCCGGTCGGCCGACGGCGGGCTGCTCGCCAACGTGTCGCGGGCCTCGCGCAAGGACCTGCGCGAGGCCGTACGGGCCGCGCGCAGCGCCCAGGCGGGATGGTCGTCACGAACCGCGTACAACCGCGGACAGATCCTCTACAGGGTCGCCGAGGTCATGGAATCACGGAGGGCCGAGTTCGCTACTGCGTTGCGAGACACGGGCAGGCCGGCCCGTTCGGCCCGTCGCGAGGTGGACGCTTCGATAGACAGGTGGGTCTGGTACGCCGGTTGGGCCGACAAGGTCCACCACGTGCTGGGCTCGGTGAACCCGGTGGCGGGCCCGTATTTCAACTTCACGGTTCCCGAGCCGACGGGCGTGGTCGTGATCGCCGCACCCGACGAGCCGCCGCTTATGGGCCTGCTGTCCCGGCTGGCCCCTGCGATCGTGTCGGGCAACACGGCGATCGTCCTGACGGGTGGCGCGGCCTCGCTGGTCGCCGTCAGCCTGGCCGAGGTTCTCGCCACGTCGGACGTGCCTGCGGGGGTGGTCAACGTCCTCACCTGTGACAAGGCCGAGGTCCTGCCCTGGGCGCTGAGCCACCTCGACGTCAACCTGGTCGACCTGACCGGTGCCCCCGACGACCTGGGTGACGAGGTCGTGGCCGGAGCAGCTGAGAACGTGAAGCGGATCGTCGGCGGCAGGGAAGGCTCGGACCCGGTCGAGGCCAGCCCGTATGTGATCGGCGACTTCCTGGAGATGAAGACGATCTGGCACCCGATCGGACGCTGACCGGCCCTCAGGCCTCGATCCGGTCCACGATCAGCGGCTGTGGGACCGGCGCCTCGTCGACCACGTCGATGGCATCCCGCAGTGCCTCTCGGGCAGCGTCGAAGAGTGCGGGCTCCTCGGCATGCAGTTCCAGCACCGGCTGACCGGCTTGGACCGCATCGCCCGGCTTGGCCAGGCAGACCACGCCGGCCGAGGGGCTGACGGCGTCCTCCTTGCGTGCCCTCCCCGCCCCCAGCCGCCAGGCTGCGATGCCCACTGACAGGCAGTCCAGCCGGCCCAGCCAACCGGCCTCGTCGACGGTGACGACCTCCACATGGGGTGCCACGGGCAGGTCCGCTGAGAGGTCACCTCCCTGTGCGGCGACCATCTCCCCGAACACCTCGCGGGGCCGACCGGACGCCAGCACCGCGGCCGGGTCGGCGTCCAGCCCGGCCAGGGCAGCCATCTCGTCGGCCAGGGCCAACGTCACCTCGACCAGGTCGGCGGGGCCTCCCCCCTCGAGCACCTCGAGCGCCTCCACCACCTCGAGCGCGTTGCCTGCTGTACGACCCAGGACCGTGTGCATGGCCGTGAGCAGTGCGACGGTGCGGACACCGTTGCTCTCGCCCAGGCCGACCATCGTGCGTGCCAGCTCCCTGGCCCGGTCCACCTCGGGCAGAAACGCCCCGGAGCCGACCTTCACGTCGAGCACGAGGGAGTCGGTGCCCTCGGCGATCTTCTTGGACATGATCGAGCTGGCGATGAGCGGTATGGAGTCGACCGTGGCCGTCACGTCGCGAAGGGCGTAGAGGCGCCGGTCGGCGGGGCTGATGTCCCCGGTGGCTCCGGCGATCACCCCGCCGACCTGACGCATCTGGTCGACCATCTCGTCGACGCCGAGCGATGCCCTCCAGCCGGGGATGGCCTCCATCTTGTCGAGCGTGCCGCCGGTGTGGCCGAGGCCCCGTCCCGAGAGTTGCGGCACGGCTGCTCCGCAGGCCGCCACCAGCGGCACGAGGATCAGCGAGACCTTGTCGCCCACGCCGCCGGTGGAGTGCTTGTCGACCGTCGGGCGGCCCACTCCGGAGAGGTCCAGGCGGCTGCCCGAGTCGACCATCGCCCTGGTCCACGTGGCCAGTTCGTCGGACTGCATCCCCCTGAAGAAGATCGCCATTGCCAGGGCCGCCGCCTGCTCGTCGGCGATGACCCCGCCCCTTGCATAGTTGTCGATGAACCAGGTGATCTGGTCGTCGGTGAGGCGGTGGCCGTCGCGCTTGGCCCTGATGATCTCGACGGTGTCCACCGCTGTCAGCCGTATGTCAGGTCGTCGGGTGAGAACGGATCGGCGAGCAGGTCGATGATGGCCTTCGGGCCGTTCCGGCCGTCCACCAGGAGGTCGGGACCGCCGGCTTCGAGCAGGAGCTGCCTGCACCGCCCACACGGGGCCAGCGGCTCGCCCTCCGGGTTGGTGGCCACCACGGCCACCAGGCGTCCCCCGCCGGTGAGGTGCATGTCGCCGACCAGGCCGCACTCTGCACAGAGCGTGAGGCCGTAGGAGGCGTTCTCGACGTTGCAGCCCGAGACGATCCGCCCGTCGTCGGTGAGGCCTGCTGCACCGACGGGGAACCGGGAGTAGGGGGCGTAGGCGTTGGCGGCCGCCTCTGCGGCGACCGCCCGCAGTGCCTGCCAGTCGATGTCGTGTACGGCGTCCATCACCACATGCTGCCCCATCGGGGCGGGGATCGCGCCGCATTCCCGGGTCGGTGCCATGCTTGGGTGGTGCCACCGCCTCCAGTCCTGTCCCTCCTGCGGACCATCCTGAGGCTTCGGCGGGGTGCGGCTGAGCCCTCGTATCCGACCGAACCGGCCGACTACATGCCGCCGCTGCTGGACGACGGACCCGGACCGTCGGCAGACGGGATTCCGGTCGCCCACACGTCCGAGAGCGGCGACGGCTACCCGGCGGCCGTGCTGTCTGGGTGTCGGGAGCCGCTTCCCGACGGGGCGCCCGACCTGCGGGGCGTCTGGGTGGTCGAGCGCGGTGTGATGAGGGGAACAGTCCAGCGCATAGAGCAGGCGGGCGACAGGGTGGTGATCACCGCCGGCAGCCTGGTCCACGACATGCGGGCCGACGGCACGCTCGAGAACGGCGTGCACGACGTCGGCCCGACGGGTAGGCCGGTGCACGTGGCAGCGGAGTTCGCCGACGGGTGCCTGGACCTGCGGCCGGACGGCGGCCGGGTGATGGTGTCCCGCCGGCTGGATGGCGACATGATGCTCTGGCGTTACGGACCGTTCGGGAACCGCTGCAGGAGCTTGACCGGTCCGCCCGGCGCCTGAGTCGCACACCGCCTGCGGGGTCGACACAGGCGATGCGGGGGAGAACGCGGGGAATGAGACCATCGGCCGACAACCAGATGACGACTACGCCGTCGGTTTTCCGCGGGGTCCAGGTAACTTCAACGGCCCGTCAACCTACGGGGACCAACAGGGAATCGTCACGTGCCCCGGTCGGATACCTGAACAGGAGCGATACCTAGGGAGAGGTGACACCCACTCCGTTGCGTCCCGGAAGCTGCACGGCCTCCATTCGGACCTGCAGGCTGACCGTCTCCCGGAAGCGGTCACAGCCCTTGCAAGGGTTCTGTGCACCATCAGGCGGAGCTGCGGGTCGCCCATCACAGCGGCATGTGCCTGCCGCCGCCAACCGCCGCTTTGTGGGCCAGGTGGCCATGGCTGTAGCAGATCGCATCGATCGGCGCATCTGCAACCGTACGCAGCGGTTCGATAACCAGGGGGCCGGCGCGCACAGATCCTGCGTCGGGGGGACCACGCCGTCGTCATACAGGGCGGCTAGCCGGTCGCCCTGGTCCGTGAGGACATCGACGCCCTCGGCGATCGCCTGTTCAGCCGATTCACCACTATGTCTGCTAGCGGGCGCCGTCATCCGATCGCATTCACGACGAACGGCGCCGGACCGGCCACGCCCGCACTACCCGCTGGCACTCCTCTGGTTGGGGTCAAGGTGCCTATAGGCGCCAGAACGTAGGTGGCACGCGGCCTGTTGGTGCGTGCTGTCATCGAACGGCAGGAGAAGCGGCCTCCGTAACACACCGGACGGAGTAGGAATCGAGAGGCGACTGCTGAGAGTTGGAGACACCGCATGCTGATCCCAGTACCCCTGATCACATGGCCATCCACCCCCAAAGCGGATGTGACCCCTTCCGCCCAGGGTTCTACTGCAGGTCCAGGCGGTACACGTTCGTGTCCCGCTGCTCGAACCCCAGACGGCGGTAGAGGTGGTTCGCGGCCTCTCTGGAAGGCCGGGAGGTCAGGTCGACCGTCCTGGCTCCGGCCTCCCTGGCACGTTCGATCGCAGCCCGGTTGAGGGCATCGCCGACGCCCCTTCCCCTGGCCGCCTCGTCGACGACCACGTCCTCGATCCAGGCCCTCACGCCGGTCGGGATGGTGAACACGACGAGGGTCATGGCGCCCACGACCTCACCGTCCTCCTCGGCCAGCAGCAGCACCGACGCATCGGACGCCACGATCGCGGACAGGGCTGCGGCGTCGGGCGGCGGGTTCGAACTCGACAACTGGGGGACCAGCCGGGCCATGGCCGCGACCAGCGCATCGTCGACCTCGGTCGCCTCACGGATCTCCAGCAGTCGTTCGTCCATCCGGGCCGAGTGTAGGAGGGACATACGCCCGGGAAGGGTCGGACCGGACGGGACGACCGGCGCGCGCCACCACGGCCACCGCTAGCCTCCCGATCGATGGCAGCCAGGTCCACCCCTCCCACGCCCCACCTGCACTGGACCGACGCCGAACGTCTGGATGGCCTCCGGTCACCCATCCTGATCGCCGCCTTCGAGGGCTGGAACGACGCCGGCGAAGCGTCGTCCACCGCAGCCCGCTACGTCCGCGACCACTTCGAGTCGGTCGAGGTCGCCACCATCGACGCCGAGGACTTCTTCGACTTCACGGTTGCCCGTCCGAGCGTGCGCCTCGACGACGACAACCGACGCCACATCGTCTGGCCATCGACCAGCGTGCACGTGGCCCGGCTCCCGGGCGCCGGCCACGACCTGGTCACGATGATCGGCCACGAGCCCCAGCTCCGGTGGCGTACCTTCGTGGACCACGTGGTGGCCACCGCCGAGCAGGTTGGCGCCGACCTGGCCATCACCCTCGGCGCCCTGCTCACCGACGTACCGCACACCAGGCCGGTACAGGTCTACGGCAGTTCGGACGATCCGGAGTTGGCCGCCCACCTCCGCTTGTCGCCGTCCGACTACGAAGGTCCGACCGGCATCGTGGGGGTGCTGGGTGCGGGCCTGCGGGCTGCGGGCATGCCGACGGCCTCGCTCTGGGCCGGCGTGCCCGCCTACGTGTCCAGCGCCCCGTCGCCCAAGGCGGCGCTGGCCCTCGTCGAACGCCTCAGCGCCGTGTTCGACGCGGCGATCCCGTGCACCGACCTGGAGATCGCCTCCGCCGCCTACGAGCGGCAGGTCAGCGACCTGGTCGCCGACAGCGACGAGACGGCCGAGTACGTCGAACGGCTGGAAGCCGACTTCGACGACGACGCGGATGGACACTCGGATCACGACGCCGACGGCGAAGACCCCGACAGGCTGGTCGCCGACATCGAGGACTTCCTGCGCAACCACCCCGGCCAGGCATGACACTCAGGCCCTACCCTCAGGGCCCGACACTCAGGCCCGACCTCAGGCTTGGGCGTCACCGTGCCAGACGGGCTCCCGTGGCGGGTCGAAGCGCACGTCGACGGCCTCTTCGCGGATGGCCCGAAAGGCGTCGTCCGCCCACGCGTCGGGAAGGATCGTGTCCTCGGGCAGGTCGCCCTCGGCGAAGAACCCGACGTCACGGCACTCCAGCGGATGGGCCTTCAGCTCGCCACCGGTCATGCGGCAGTGGAACACCAGGGAGTAGAGCGGGATCCCCGTGAAGCCCAGCCGCATGCCGTCCAGGATGGCCACGGGCCTCACCACCTCGCAGTGGATGCCGGTCTCCTCCAGGACCTCCTTCACCACGACCTCGGCGGGCGAATAGCCCACATCTGCCCAACCGGTCGGGTACAGCCACAGTCCCGACTCGGCCCGCTGTACGAGCAGCAGTTCGCCGTCGTCGTTCCCGACCACCGCACCCACGGTCGTCTTGGGTGTCACGTAGCCGGGCACCCCCTCGCCCACCGACGCCATCCACTCCTGGACCAGCGTGTCGGCGTCGAACCTCGCAGCCCCCGGTCCGAGCAGGGCTGCGTGGGCGCCGATGTCGGCGGCCACCCGCAGAACCTCCTCGAACCGCTCCCGCTCGTAGAGAACCTCGGTGAACCCCAGGCCGGTACGGGCGATTCCGGCCAGGGCCTCGGCCCACCGCAGGAGGTCGAGTTGCGACGGGGGCGTCGGTCCGGTGTCGGTCACAGGAGCGCACCGTAGGCGATCATCGACGGCGGTACCGGCTTAGAAGTCGACGGCCACCCAGCGCAGCACCGACAGCTCGATCTCGGCCAGGTGCTCCGCGTCGGTGATCTTGCGACCCGACCCGTCGAGCAGGTAGAAGGCGTCGACCAGGTCGGATCCGATCGTCTGGACCCGGGCACTCACGATGTCCAGGTCCAGGTCGGCGAAGGCCCGCGTTATCCGGTAGAGCACCCCGACACCGTCCGGGCAGCTCACTTCCAGCACAGTCGCCATAGCAGAGGTCTCGTTGTCGACCGTCACCCGCGGCCGTGCGGGCCGGGCCGATGTCGGGGCCTGCCGATAGGTACGCGACCGCTCCCCCAAGCGGGCGGCGATCGCCAGGCGGCCGGCGAGTGCCCTCTCGATCTGGCCACCCACGTCGGACCAGGCGGGAGCCTGGCCGAACACGTCCGTGACCCGGAACACCGACAGCGCCCGGCCACCCTCGGTATGGGCGGATGCCTCCACCACGTCGAGGCCGTTCAGGGCCAGCACCCCGGCCACCTTGGAGAACACACCGGGCCTGTCGACGGTCACGACCGTGAGGGTCGAGCCCTCACCGCTGATCACGTCCGCCCCGGCGACCAGCAACGCCCGCTGCTCCGGGGTGGGGGCCGAGCCTCCGACCACGTCGCCGACGTCGCCGCCCGTCAGCACATGGCCGACCCTGGCGACCAGGTCCCTGACGAGGTCGGCCTTCCACGAGCTCCAGGCGGAGGGACCCGTGGCTACCGAGTCGGCCTCGGTGAGGGCGTCGAGGAGGCCGAGCAGGACGCGGCTGCCGACCGAGTCGGCGACGGCGCGAATTGTGCCGGCGTCGTCGAGGTCCCGCCGGGTGGCCGCGTCGGGTAGGAGCAGGTGGTGCTCGACCATCGCCACCAGCAGGTCGACGTCCCCGCCCGCATATCCCATGCGGGTCGCGATCGTGCGCACCAGCTCGATGCCCACCTCGGTGTGGTCGCCGGGGTAGCCCTTGCCTATGTCGTGCAGCAGCGCACCGACCACCAGCAGGTCGGGGCGGTCGACGGCATGGGCCAGCCGACCGGCCTCGGCGGCCGTCTCGAGCAGGTGCCGGTCGACGGTGAAGCGGTGGTAGGCGTTGCGCTGGGGTCGATGCCGGCAGGGTCCCCACTCCGGGATCAGGTGCACGAAGAGCCCCACCTGGTCCAGGTCCCCGACCACCTGCACGAGGTCGGAGCCCGTCGACATGAGGTCCTCGAAGAGGTGCCGTGCGACGTCGGGCCACGGCTCGGGCATGGGAGGCGTGTCCGAGGCCAGGCGGTCCAGCATCGCGCGGTCCAGGTATGCGCCGTCGGCCGCAGCGGCCGCAGCCACCCGCAGGGGCAGGGTGGGGTCGCCGGCCACGGGGGCGTCGTCGGCCAGGAACAGCCTGTCGTCGTCGATCAGCATGCCCGACCCGATGTCGCGCACCCTCGGCCGCGACCGGCGCATGGGCCACTGCCGGCTCCGGCGTCGCAAGCCCCGGCGTCTCAGGCACTGGCGGCGGCCGCCACGTCGTCCATGAGACGATCGGCGTCACCGTGGCCGGACCGCTCTGCCACCTCGTCCTGCAGTTCCAGGAGCAGC
>DQOF01000062.1 GCA_015658775.1 Acidimicrobiia bacterium
ACCTGGCAAAGGAGATACTCGCGGGGCAGTCGGCGGCCACCGTCGTGGCCTGCACCGACCCGACGGTGGCAGTCGGGCTGCAGTCCCTGCTCGCCTCGGAGCGGCTCCGCGTCTACACCAACGACGACCTGGTCGGTTGCGAGATAGGTGGAGCGTTCAAGAACGTCATCGCCCTGGCAGCAGGCATGGCCGAGGGCCTGGGCACCGGCGACAACGCCAGGGCGGCGCTGATCACGAGGGGCCTTGCCGAGCTCTCCCGGCTGGGAGAGCTCATGGGCGGCGATCCTCGGACCCTGGCCGGACTGGCCGGACTGGGCGACGTGATCGTCACGTGCATGAGCCCGCAGAGCCGGAACCGGTGGGTCGGCGAGCAGGTGGGAATGGGTCGCCGCCCGGCAGACGTGCTGGCCGAAATGGAACAGGTTGCCGAGGGCGTGCCAACGGCCGGCGTGGTATGTGACCTCGCCGCCGCCGCCGATGTGGAGGTGCCGATAGCCGCAGGGGTGAGGGACGTCTTCGACGAGGGCAGGGCGCCCGTCGAGGTGTGGGAGTCGCTCATGGCCCGCCGCACACGCCCTGAGGTGGGTTGACCGTGGGCATCCGTGCCCTGCTGCGGTCCGGGCGCGCCCCGGTGGAGGCCCCGGTGGCCGCGCCGGAGGGGACGCTCATGGGCACCGATGGTGGGTTCAGGGCGGTCGTGGACGACCGGGGGGGCGTACGGCCGGCCGGAGTCGGCCACGGCGTCGGTTGGTGGATTGGCGCAGAGGACCGGTGGCACGACCCGGCCACCGAACCGGCGGTGAGGCAGGTCAGGCCCGGCGCAGCCCCAGTCGTCGAGACCCGGATGCGTGTACCGGGCGGCGACATCGTGGCCACCTCGTGGGCCGCCGTCGGCCGTGGTCCCGCCGGCGCCGCGCTGA
Organism: Acidimicrobiia bacterium; assembly: GCA_015658775.1. Taxonomy (GTDB): domain Bacteria; phylum Actinomycetota; class Acidimicrobiia; order Acidimicrobiales; family MedAcidi-G1; genus UBA3125. The sequence goes on from DQOF01000062.1 coordinate 921, forward strand.
TCGTGGAGCTGGCGAACGAGACCCCGACACCGGTGGCCGTGGCCGTCACCGTCAGCGGTGACGTGCGGACGATGAGCGTCGACGGGCGTCGGCTCATCGTGGGAGGCTCACCCGCGGTAGTGCTCGACCGGGACCCCGGCAGGTTCGCCCTGGTCGACGCCTCCACGGACCTGTGGGGCGAGGTGACAGCCGGTCGCGCGATCACCGATGCTCCGGGGCCGGTGAGATGCCGCGCCGGTGGAGCCGCGGGTGCGCTGGTCGTTCCCCTCAACCACAGGGGCTCCATGAGGTTCGCCGTCCCTGCCGACAACCTCACTGGCAACCCGGCCGAGGTGTTCCCCGCGGCCGGGAGCGTGGCAGCCGGTTGGTCACGGCGTCTGGACGGGGCGGCTTCCGTCGCCCTGCCGGACGAGGTCCTCACGGCCATGGTGCCCCGGAGGCTGGTGGACCTGCTGCTGGCCCCACCGACACCGGCGAACGCGATCGAGTTGGCCAGGTGGGGCCTTGCCCGGGAGGCGGGCGAGCAGGTCCGTGGCGGCGACCGGCGCGACCCGGCCGGCTGGCTGGACGCAGCGGCCGCACTGTGGTTGCTGCACCGGGACGCCACTCTCTTCACAGACCCGCTGTCCGCCCGTCCGGCCGGCGACGTCATAGACGACCTGGTCCGTGCTGCTCCTGACACGGCCCGGTCGCGGTCCTCGATCTCAGCGCTCGCACCGCTGTTCGCCGCGCTCGGTGACGACAGAGCCGCTGCCGACGCGGCGGCGCTCGGTCCGGCTTCCCGGGTAGTGGCACTACCGGAGGCCTCAGAGGGCCTGGCGGCCCGGTTGGCCACTCCCGGCGACGGAACCCTGGCGCTGTTGACGGACGTGCCCACGACCTGGTTCGGACAGGACATCGAGGTCCACGGGCTGGCCACCACGTTCGGGCGGATCGGCTATGCGGTCCGTTGGCACGGGGCCCGCCCGGCCCTGCTCTGGGAACTCGACCGCCATGGCGATTCACCGGTGCGCATCACGGCTCCCGGCCTGGATCCGGCCTTCGTGTCCACCGACGCCGCCGGTGAGGCCCTCCTGGAGGCACCCGGGTAGGCGGGCGCCACGGAACAGGGGTCCGTTGGTCGGTCAGAGCCCGAGGCCGAAGGCCAGGAAGGCCGTGGCAACGACCCGCAGGCGGCGTGGTGCCCCGACCTGTATGAACGAGCCGCCGCCATCGCCCCCGTGTCGACCGGTACCACCGGCTCGTCTACGGGCGTCCCGACCCTGGATGGCCCCAGCCGACCGGATCGAGAGGATCGAGCCCACCGATCCGACGGACAGGATGGAGCCGGCCGAACCGATCGAGAGGATGCAGCCCGCCGATCCGGGGTGTCGTCGGGGAAGGGGCGGTGGATGGTCTGCTCTGGCTGCGAGGGACATCTTGTCGGCGACGCTAACGGTGCCGTCGCGTCGGCTCGTGGACCGTCCCTTGCCCACCGCTCGCCACCCGCTGCCACAGGTAGGTTCGGGTCATGGCCGGCCGACCCCGAATGCGTGCCGCCCTCCGGGGCCGGGCACCCGGACTGGCCCATGAACGGTCGTGTTGGGCCGAGGGCCACCGCATCGTCGCCGGCCTCGACGAGGTCGGCAGGGGGGCGTGGGCGGGACCGCTCACCGTGGCGGCCGTGGTGCCGAGCCGCGAGCGCCGGATCATGGGCGTCCGCGACTCCAAGATGCTGACCGAGCCCGAGCGGGAGGCGCTGGTGGACCGCATCAAGGGCTGGGCCGAGGCGTGGTCGGTGGGTCACGCCACGAACGACGAGTGTGACGAGCTAGGCATGTCCGATGCCCAGCGCCTAGCGGCCAGACGGGCTCTGGACGGCCTCGGAGTCACGCCCGATGCCGTGCTCCTGGACGGAAGGTGGGACTTCGTGGGTGGCGGCATCGCCCGTACCATCGTCGGCGGCGATGCCGCCTGCCTATCGATAGCCGCAGCATCGGTCGTGGCGAAGGTGACGCGTGATCGGCTGCTGCGTGCCGCCGACAACCGGTTCAGCGGCTACGGCTTCGCCGAGGGGAAGGGGTACCCCAACCCCGCCCATCGGGCGGCGCTCCTGGAGCGGGGAGCCACCGTCTACCACCGCCGCTCGTGGTCGTTCATGGAGGGCCTTCCAGACATCGGCGAGCCCCGCCGGATCGGCCCGCGGCATGGCTAGCGTCACCAGCCGTGAGACCCGTGAGACTCCTGCTGTGGTCGCTGGTCGCCTGGACCGTGCTCGTGTGGACAGGGCGCATCCGCAACGTCATCGGGGATGGCGACCTTTCACTGGCCGGCCGCATCTCGGACCTGGCCGTGGCAGCGGTGTTCCTGGGCCTTGCGGGACTCTCGGTATCGGTACTCCTGGGCGGCCGCGGCGGGGTGGGGACCACCCGCTTCGTGGCTGTCTTCTGCCTGTGGACCATCACGTTCTGGGCGGTGCGGGGCACCGGCATCCTCTTTGCCGACCACGACCTCGGCTTCAAGGCGGTGCACTCGGTGCTGGCCCTCGTCTCGATCGGCCTTGCTGTGGCGCTCCACCGGTTGGACCGTGACCTGGGCCGGTCCCGTTCAGCGGACCCTGGTGCCGAGCACGGCGGCGGCCCGGAGGGCCGCTAACCTGACGCCGCCATGGGACAGCCGATCACCGTCGTGGAGAAGCCGTCGTCCCGCGCCGGCATCGTGCGATTCGAGATCAACCGGAGCATCACCGGAATGGGCCACGAGCGCTTCCGCGCCGACGACGTGATCCTGGGCGTCGAGCCGGCGCACGAACTCGCCCGCCGGCTCTTCCAGCGGGGCGGGATCAGCGGCATCCACATCAACTCCAACATGATCACCGTCGAGTTGGCCGGCGGGGGCGCCGAGGGCATTGCCGGGATCATCGCCGACCTCCACACCTTCTACGTGGAAGGTGTGGAGGTGCCGAGCGACGAGGAGCTGACCGGCGCCACCGGCTGAGTACGGCGGCATGTTGTAGGGCGGAGATCTTCCGTCCGGTAGGCCATCAGGGGGGTGGGCCGTGACTCTCGAAACAGCCGCATCTCCAGCCGAGGTCGGTTTCGATCCAGATCGGCTCCAGTCGGTGGCCGTCTACGCCCAGCGGTTCGTAGACGACGGGCTGATGGTCGGTACGGACGTGCTGGTGGCCCGTCGCGGCCGGGTGGTGCTGCGGTCGACGGCGGGGCTGGCCGACCGTGAGGCCGGAGCGCCGGTGGCCGACGACACCCTCTGGCGCTTCTACTCCATGACCAAGCCGCTCACCTCGGTGGCGGTGATGCAGCTGGTCGAGGCGGGGCGCCTGCGCCTGCGGGACCCCCTGCACGCGTTCGTGCCCGCATTCGCCGATACGGAGGTGTTCGTCGGCGGCACGGCTGGGCGACCCGAGACGGCGCCGCTGACCAGGCCTGTCACCATCGCCGACCTGCTCACCCACACGGCGGGCCTCACCTACTCGTTCGTCCAGCAGCACCCCGTAGACGAGATCTACCGACGGTCGGGCATGGACGCCATGTCCGGCATCGGTGACTTGGAGGCCACCATCGACGCCCTGGCAGCCCTGCCGCTGCGCCACCAGCCCGGTACGCGCTGGTCCTATTCGATGGCCACCGACGTGCTCGGACGCGTCGTGGAGGTGGTGTCCGACCGTCCGTTCGCGCAGTACCTCCAGGACCACGTCCTGGACCCGTTGGGCATGGTCGACACCACCTTCAGGGTGGGCGACGCCGACCTCGGTCGTCTGGCCGCCTGCTATTCCCCGGATCCCGAAACCCTGGAGCCCGTGCTGCTCGACGCACCCGTCACCAGCGGCTTCCGCTCGCCCTCGTGGAGCAGTGGTGGTGGCGGGCTGGTCTCCACCATGGCCGACTACCACCGCTTCTGCCGGATGCTGTTGAACGGCGGGCTGTCGGACGGTGACCGGTTGCTGGGGCCCCGCACCCTCGCCCTCATGATGCGCAACCACCTCCCGGGTGGCGCCGACCTGAGCGCGGTCGGAGACCCGCTCTACCACCAGGGCTTCTTCGACGGCGTGGGGTTCGGCCTCGGGTTCGCCGTCGTGCTGGATGCGGCGGCCGGCCGGATCCACGCCACCGAGGGCGAGTGTTCCTGGGGAGGCATGGCCAGCACCGCCTTCTGGGTCGATCCCGTCGAGGAGGTCAGCGTCGTGTTCTTGGCCCAACTGGTGCCGTCGAGCACCCACATCTCCCTCCGGTGGGACCTGCGCACCCTCGTCAACCAGGCGATCGTGGACTAGCGGACCGGCCGGCTCCACGATGAACGAGATCGGCGTAGGCCCGCACCCGGAGCCCTGGCCGGACGACGACCGACTGGATCCCGACCTGCTGGCCGCCGGCGACCGGAGGAACGTCGCAGACCGGTACCGGTACTGGACGGTCGAGGCGATCGTGGCTGACCTGGACCTCCGGCGACACCCGTTCCACGTGGCGATCGAGAACTGGGAGCACGACCTCAACATCGGAACGGTGGTGCGCAACGCCAACGCCTTCCTGGCGGCGGGAGTGCACATAGTCGGCCGTCGCCGATGGAACCGACGGGGGGCGATGGTCACCGACCGCTACCAGCATGTCTTCCACCACCCGACCATCGACGACCTCGTCGGGTGGGCTGCCGGGGAGGACCTTGCGATCGTGGGCATTGACAACCTGCCCGGGGCGGTGCCCTTAGAGACCGTGGAGCTGCCCGAGCGGTGTGTGATGGTCTTCGGGCAGGAGGGCCCCGGACTGTCGGAGGGTGCCAGGAGGGCGGCTTCGGTCGTGTGTTCGATCGCCCAGTTCGGGTCCACCCGGTCCATTAACGCCGGCGTGGCGTCGGGCATAGCGATGCACGCCTGGATCCGTCGGCACGCCCACACGCAGCCCGGACCCGGGGAGGTCTGAGCACCCCTTGCCGGCATCGAGCCTTGCCAGTATCGAACATATGTTCGATACTGGGGTGTGGCCCTACCCACTTCCCTCCTGGCCGAACCGGAACCGTTCGACGACCTGCCCCCCGGGGGTCAGGCCGCTCCCGCCCCCCGCCCCGTCCTTGCATGGGCCGAGACGGCCCGTCGTGTCCGGCCGACCGTCCTGGCCGTCGAGCGCACGTTGCCGGTCCTCCCGGCGTTGGCCGACCTGCTCCCCGACGGCCTGCGGCGGGGAAGCAGCATCGGGGTGTCCGGCCCCGGATCCCGCTCCCTGGTGCTGGCCCTGATCGCAGAGGCCACCTCCAGCGGATCGTGGGCAGCGGTGGTGGGTGATCCCGACCTGGGTCTGGTCGCTGCGGCCGAGGTCGGCGTGGCCCTCGAACGCCTGGCCATGGTCGTTGCGCCGGAACCGGCGGCCTGGGGCGACGTGGTCGGCGCACTGGTCGGTGCCCTCGACCTGGTACTGGTATCTCCCCGCCATCGGGTGCGTTCCTCCGACGCCCGACGGCTGGCCGCCCGTGCCCGGGAGCGTGGGTCGGTGCTGATACGAGTCGGCGGTGCCACCTCCGGGGCCTGGCCCGATCGCCCCGACCTGCAGTTGGACGTGGCCGCCGGTGTGTGGGTCGGTCCCGGTGCCGGACACGGCCGTCTGCGCCTCCGCCGGGTCGAGGTGTTCGCCACGGGTAGGAGGACAGCGGCACGGGGGCACCGGGCGACCCTGCTGCTTCCCTCCCCCGACGGGAGCCCGGCCACCCCGGACGGGAGCCTGCCCGGCCCCGTCCGACCGTGATACATGCGCAGCGCACCCTCGTCGTCCGGTGTCCCGACTGGCCGCTCAGCGCCCTGGGGATGACCCCGGCTGATCCGGCCGCCGTGCTGGCTGCGGGTCGGGTCGTGGCCGCATCGGCCGCCGCCCGGTCCGCCGGGGTGGCCGTGGGGCAGCGTCGGCGTGAGGCCCAGGCCCGGTGCCCCGTGGTGGTCGTCCTGGAGCGTGACGAGGCCGCTGAGGCACGCCGGTTCGAGGTAGTCGCCGCCG
>DQOF01000043.1 GCA_015658775.1 Acidimicrobiia bacterium
ACCAGGTGTGTGATGCGCACCGTCACCCTGTCGCCGTCGAAGGTGCGCCGGATGTCGGTGTCGCGAGGCGACAGGCCGCTGGAGCCGATGACGGCATCCTCGACCTAGCCGTCGGTTCCCCCAACAGCGGCCGCACGCGCTCCCTCCCTCGCTGCGTGCTGGACCAGGATCGCCGAGCGCACCACGAACCCCACCTGGGCCAGGGCCAGGACCACCAACACGGGCAGGACCAGGACCAGCTCGACGGTGGCCTGGCCCGACTCGTGGCCGGCGTCATAGGATCAGCGGCGTGGAGGCGGCATTCTTCGACCTCGACAAGACCATCATCGCCCGAGCGTCGATGGCGGCCTATGTCCCGGCACTACGGCGGGCCGGATACCTGAGTGCCCCTATGGCGCTCCGTGCGGCCTGGGGACAGCTCCTGTTCCGCTTCTTCGGCGCCGACGAGAAGACGATGGACAGGGCCCGACGCACCGCCCTCAGGCTGGCCTCCGGCTGGGAGCAGGCGAACCTGCGGCATCTGGCGAGCGAACACCTGACCGAGCTGATCGAACCAATCGTCTACGACGAGGCACTCGACCTGATACTCCACCACCGGGCCGAGGGCCGGATGCTGGTGCTCGTGTCGGCAGCGCCCATCGAGATCGTGGAACCCATGGCGACCCACCTTCAGTTCGACAACACAATCGCGACCACGCCGATGATCGACGCTGACGGCCGCTACACCGGCGAGGTCGAGTTCTACGCCCACGGTGCCGCCAAGGCAGAGGCGATCCAGCGGCTGGCAGCCAGGGACGACCTGGACCTGATCGGATCCTGGGCCTACTCGGACTCGGTGACGGACCTGCCCATGCTGGAGGCCGTCGGCCATCCGGTGGCCGTGAACCCGGATCGCGAACTACGGCGCGAGGCCGGTCGACGCGGGTGGCCGATCCTCGAGTTCGAGCGCCCCGTGGCGCTGGGTGACCGGATCCCGATCGACCGGAACTGGGTTGCCGCATCGGCCCTCACCCTCGTCCTGATCGTCGGGGTGGGTTCCGCCATCCGGCGGCTACGACGCCGCTCCTGAGCCGTCGTCCCGGCGGCCTCCTACCCGAGGCACCGATCAGACGGAGCCGGTCGGACGTAGCCGCTCAGATTGAGCGAACCTTGCGCACCGCCGCAGCGACCAGGGCGGCAAGGGCGGCAAGCATCAGGAACCTCTTCATGGCCCACAGTTTACGGGTAGGCGGGTCCACGCGTACACGCCCACGCGGAGGGGCGACCGTGGCGATTGTCGGCGACTGGTAGGCAAAGGGTGCCGGACGCCCCTACCGTCAACGTCGGAGGTGTCCGAGTACCTGGTGGGCTCCCCCGCCTTCAAAGCGGGTGGGACGGGCGATCCCCGTCCGGCGGGTTCGATTCCCGTCCACCTCCGCCACCCCTCTGCCGCGCGCCAAGGCCTCTCTGCCCGCGTCGGAGGCCGGAGGACGGGTCAGACGGCCAGCAGGTCGCGGGCGCCGGTGTCACTGCTCGGATGGCGCAACTTGGACATTGCCCGGGCCTCGATCTGTCGAATGCGCTCACGGGTCAACTCGAAGTGGTCGCCGACCTCTTCGAGGGTCCTGGGTTCGCCGCGGTCAAGGCCGAAGCGCAACTTCAGGATCTCGCGCTCCCGGCTGTCGAGCGGTGCCAACAGGCGGCTGATCTCCTCGGGCAGCAACGACGTGGCGGCAACCTCGAACGGAGACTCTGCCGCCCTGTCCTCGACCACATCGCCCAACTCGGCGTCACCGTCCTCACGCAGCGGCTCGCTCAGCGACAGCGGTTCGGCGGCGAAGCGGAGGGCCTCGGTGACCTTTTCCTCGCTCATCTCCACCTCGACGGCCAACTCCGAAAGGGTGGCCGGACGGCCGAACTTGAGCTCGAGGCGGGAGCGCGCCTTCTGCAGTCTCGCCAGGGTGTCACCGGCGTGGACCGGCAACCGGATGGTCCGACCGGTGTTGGCGATGCCCCGCGTGATGGCCTGGCGTATCCACCAGGTGGCGTAGGTGGAGAACTTGAAGCCCTTGCGCCAGTCGAACTTCTCGACGGCGTGCATGAGGCCCAGGTTGCCCTCCTGGATGAGATCCAGCAGGGGCAGCCCCGACGCCTGGTACTTCTTGGCAATGGACACGACGAGGCGCAGGTTCGACTGGACGAAGGTGCGGACGGCCTCGTCACCGCGCCGGACGCTGCGTCTGAGCTCACGCCTCCTGGCCGGCGCGACCTTGTCGCCGGACCCGTCGAGCTCCGAACGGGCCTCCACACCCTTCTCGATCTGCTGGGCGAGCCTGACCTCACCCTCCTTGGTCAACAGCGGATACTGGCCGATGTCTGTGAGATAGAGACGGACGAGGTCTTCCTCGTCCCGTTCGATCCGCTCCTTGGCCACCCTGAGACTCCTCCTGCCGGGGGACCACCACCGGCGACTGCGCCATCTGGCCGCCTTCGGTGCTCACCGAGTTCTGATCGTTACCCGATTACTGCTGGAGCAGGCCTGCCCACCCCAACCTCGGGTCACCCTATCGACCGGTTCGGCGACCGCCTCACAAAAATGTGACACCCGTCACCCGGGCGATCGTACCGACCCGACCTCGTCAGCCCCAGTACCTGTTGACGATCGGAAGCCGACGATCCCGGCCGAACCCCTTGCGGCTGACGCGGGTGCCCGGCGGGGTCTGGCGCCGCTTGTACTCGGCCAGGTCCACGAGCCGGACAATGCGGTCGACCATGTCGCCGTCGAATCCGTCGGCCACCAGGTCGGCCCTCGTGCGATCACCCTCGATGTACGCCTCGAGCAGCGGATCCAGAACCTCGTAGGAGGGAAGGCTCTGGTCATCCCTCTGGTCGGGCCGGAGTTCGGCAGAAGGCGGCTTCGAGATGGTGTGTGAGGGGATCACCGGGCCGCCGGCCTGATCGTTGCGCCACCGGGCCAACTCGTAGACGGTCAGCTTGTAGACGTCCTTGATGACGGCGAAGGCCCCGGCGGTGTCCCCGTAGAGGGTCGAGTAGCCGACCGCCGACTCGCTCTTGTTCCCGGTTGTCAGAACCAGCCAGCCGAAGGCGTTCGCATGTGCCATCAGCAGGACGCCCCGGATGCGGGCCTGCAGGTTCTCGTCCGTCGACCCGGGCGGGTCATCTCCCATCGACGGTGTCAACAGGTTCCGCAACGCGAAATGGACCTCTTCGATCGGGATGGTCCGACCATCTAGGCCCAGGTTCGCGACCAGGTCCTCGGCGTCCGATATGGAGTGGTCGCTCGAGTAGCGCGACGGCATGAGCATCGCGTGTACCCGCTCGGGCCCGAGCGCGTCGGCGGCGATGGCCGCGACGAGCGCTGAGTCGATTCCACCCGAGAGACCGAGGCAGATGTCGGTGAACCCGCTCTTGACGACGTAGTCCCGGGTGGCGGTGACCAGTGCCTCATACAACTCGGCGGAGGGATCCAGTTGCGCCAACGGCGGCGGAACCGCGTGGTCGGATCGGGTCACCGGATCCGAGACGGGCACGGTCACCAGGTCGGTGGCCGACGACGGGACAGGGTCCACATCGACGTCGACGATCACGACCGCTTCATCGAACCTCGGAGCCCTGGCGATGATCCGGCCTGCCGTGTCGGCGACCATCGAACCACCGTCGAAGACCAACTCGTCCTGACCGCCGACGAGGTTCACGTAGACGACGGGCAACCCCGACGAGGTAGCTGTGGCGGCGACCACGGCTTCACGCTCGTCCAACTTGCCGCGATGGAACGGTGAGCCGTTGATGGCCACCAGCAGTTCGGCGCCACCAGCCACGAGTCGGTCGACGGGCCCGTCGGCCACCCAGAGGTCCTCACAAACCACGATGCCGACCCGCACGCCGGCGATCTCGAAGAGTTGGAGCGGCTCCCGGCCGGGCACGAAGTGCCGCGCCTCGTCGAACACGTCGTAGTTGGGGAGAACCCGCTTGTGGTAGACGCCTGCGACCCGGCCCTCCTGGCAGACCGCGACCGCGTTCTGAACCCCGGTCGTGTCGCCGCCCTCCGGTGCGCTATCGGCGAACCCGACGATGAGGGCGCACCTGCCGCTGGCCTCTGCGACCGCCTCGACCGCCGTCCGGCAGTCGGCCACGAACCCCGGCTTGAGCACCAGGTCCTCGAGGGGGTAACCGGCGACGGTCATCTCCGGAAAGACGGCCAGGTCGCAGTCGGCCACCTCGTCGAGGACACGCCTGATCCGCTCGACGTTGCCTTCGAGGTCGCCTACGACCGAGTTGGTCTGCACCATGGCGACCCGCACCCGGCTCATGACGGCAGCGTACCCACAGGCCCGCAAAACGGCCGGACCCCCGGCCGGAGACCGGCCGGGGGTTGGACTCCCACTGCGCTCTCGTGATGGTCAGGCGCCGTGACCCATGCCACCCTCATGGTTACCACCGTGGCCCATGCCCGCCGGGAGCATCTCACCGTTCATCCGGGCGGCGATCCGCTCTCCCAGGCGGGCCAGCATCTCGTCGGCCCTGGCCTGGTCGATGCGTCCGTCGGTTACAGCCTGGCCGATGTGCCCACCTGCCACGGCCAACTGCCGGGCGAACAGGCCGTCGAGGTCGTCACCGGCAATCTCGGCACCCTCGGTCAACTGCGACTTTAGACTCCCGGGGTCCAGGCCCTGGTGCTCGGCTGTGGCCGCCAGGCGG
>DQOF01000181.1 GCA_015658775.1 Acidimicrobiia bacterium
GTCCCTGGAACTCGGCAACAACTCGCCGGTGATCATCGAGCCCGACGTCGACGTGAAGGCCACGGCTGCCAAGATCAAGGGCGCGGCCTTCGGCTTCACCGGCCAGGTCTGCATCTCGACGCAGCGGATCTACGTGCACGAGAGAATCGCCGACGAGTTCACCGCGGAACTAGTCGCCCAAGCCGAGTCGCTCGTGGCAGGCGATCCCGCCGACGAGGCGACCGAGGTGTCGGCCCTCATCAACGGCGACGCCACGGACAGGGTCACCGCCTGGATCGACGAGGCGGTCGATGCCGGCGCCGTGGTCGAGTGCGGAGGCAAGGTCGGCGACGACGGCGTGATCGCCCCTACCGTGCTGTCGGGCGTGACCCCCGACATGAAGGTGAGTTGCGCCGAGGTGTTCGGACCCGTCGTGGGTATCGCCACCTACACCGACTACGAGGATGCCCTGGCCAGCGCCAACGACACCATCTACGGACTGCACGCCGCCGTGTTCACCAACGACCTGGGCAGGGCGCTGCGGGCGGCAGAGGTGCTCGACTTCGCAGGCGTGATGGTCAACGAGGTGCCGGCGTGGAGGGCCGACCAAATGCCCTACGGCGGGATACGCGAGTCGGGCAACACCCGTGAGGGCCCCGTCTACGCAGTCCAGGAGATGACCGAGGAACGCCTGATCGTCATCCAGGCCTGATCCCCGGCCTGTGTACCCGATGGGCCTGTGGCTACGAGGCGTCATCGCAGTGGCCGTGTTCGCCTCTGTGGAGACAACGTCCGGTGCCGCCACGGTGTCGGTCCAGTTGCTCCAGGGCGCACTGTCGGTGTCGGCCGATGATGTGGTCCTGCAGCCCGACGTTCGACAACGGGCTCGGCCTCTGGGTCGAGCAGTTGGACGGCCGTTGACAACCGGGGGACCGGTGGCGGCTGGCACCTGACCATCTCGGTCGACACCATCTCCGCCGACGGCATACCGATCGTGTCGGGCGCTGACCGGCAGCTTGAGTTCCAGTTGCTCGACGAGCAGATCAGAGTCGTGGCGGGGAACGCCGAACCGACGTCCCTGGTTGCCTCGATGACCCCCGTCTCGCCCACAGGTTCCGGGTCGCTGCGGTTCCTTTCCGCCGCCCCGGACGAGGGAATGGGCACCTACACCCTGGTGCCAACCTTCAGGCTGCTGACTCCGTACGGCTCGGCTGCGAGCGTGTACCCGGCATCCGTCGTCGTGGACATCGCCGCCGGTCCCTGATCCGGCCGGCGCTAGGCGGTCGGCGGAGGCACACCGGACCGCTCGACCAGGGCCACCAGGTCGCTTATCCCGTCCAGGATCACAGGCCAGGCGCCCGGGGGCAGTTCGTGGCCCATGCCGTCGATCCACAACAGCCCGGCACCGGGAATGGCGTCGGCGGTCTCCTGGCCGCCCTGGGGTACGACCAGCGGGTCCATGGTCCCGTGGACGACCAGGGTTGGCAGGTCGACCGAACGCAGCGCCTCGGTGCGGTCACCGTCGGCCAGCATGGCAACCATCTGGCGGACCTGACCCTCGGGATGCCATGACCTGGCGATGCTCGCTGCCACCAGGTCACGGACCAGGTCCTCGTCGAAGGGGAAGCCACCACCGGCCATCAACCGGGCGCCCTCCACACCGGCCTCGATCCGCCCCTCCAGGGTGCCCGGGTCCCCGGCCATGAGGGCCGCACTCACCTTCTCCTCGCCCGGCAGGAATCGGGGCATTGAGAAGATCGACGTCAGCGAACGGGCCCGCTGCGGATGGTCGATCACCAGCCTCTGGGCAATCATGCCGCCCATCGAGGCGCCGACGATGTGGGCCGTGTCGTGACCCAGGGCGTCGAGCAGCCCGACCGCGTCGGCAGCCATGTCGGCCAGCGAGTAGGGCGCCTCGACGGCCTCGCCGGCCGATGCCGCCCCGAAGGCGGCAAGCCCGTCAGCCTCCCCCAGGTGGTCGAGGTGGGTGGAGAGCCCGATGTCGCGGTTGTCGAACCGGATCACGTGGTGACCCCTTGCTGCCAACTGTCGGAAGAACTCGACGGGCCAAGCTGTCATCTGGGCTCCGAGGCCCATGATCAGGAGCAGCGGCGGACCTGCTGCGTCGCCCAACGTCTCGTACTCGAGCGTCATCCCGTTCGACTCTGCCCGGCCCATGTCGTCCCCTTCGCCTCAGGATCAACGTCGCGAATAGGTTGCCACCATGAGCGGCGAACTGTGGACACGGGCGGCGAACGAGTTGGCGGCGCTGATCGCCGGGGGCGAGACCTCCAGCCGGGAGGTGGTCGAGGCCCACCTTGCACGGATCGACGAGGTCAACGGTGACCTGAACGCTGTGGTCCGCGTGCTGGCCGACGGTGCCCGTACTGGCGCCGACGCCGCCGACGCCGCTGTGGCCGCCGGTGGGCCTCTGGGGCCCTTCCACGGCGTTCCGTTCACCATCAAGGAGAACCTGGACTGCACCTGCTCGCCCACCACCCAGGGCGTACCTGCATTCGCCGAGGCGATGCCGACGATCGACTCCCCGGTGGTCGAGCGAATGAAGGCCGCCGGGGCGATCCCCTTGGCACGAACGAACCTGCCCGAGCTGGGCCTTCGGATCAGTACGAACAACCCGCTCCACGGCCTGACCCGCAACCCCTGGACTCCCGACCTCACCGCCGGCGGTTCCAGCGGTGGCGAGGCCGCATCCCTGGCGACCGGCATGTCACCGTTCGGACTCGGCAACGACCTCGGCGGCTCGCTGCGCAACCCCGCCTACTGCTGTGGCATCACGTCGCTGAAGACCTCGTTCGGCCGCTTCCCGGGCGCCGGCTGCCTGCCGCCGGCCGACTCCCAGCCGTTGTCCATCCAGTTGATGCAGGTCGAGGGGCCGATGGCCCGCCACGTCGCCGACCTGAGACTGGGCGTGGAGGTCATGGCCGGCCGCCACCCCCGCGATCCGCGCTCGGTGACCGTGCCGTTCGAGGGCCTGCCTGCTGCCCGACGCGCTGCGATCCTCACCGACGTTCCCGGCGGTCCCGTCCACCCTTCCGTCGCCGACGGTATGGCGAAGGCGGCCACCGCCCTGGAGGCCGCCGGCTGGGAGGTCGTCGAGGCGACACCACCCGAGATGGAGCAGTGCCAGGAACTCTGGGCCCGGATGCTCAGTTGCGACATGCCCGCCATGGTCGGTGCCGCCTCCGAGATCATGAGCGACAGTGCCCTCGGGCTGCTCAACGACCTGATTGGGCGCTTCCCGCCCGACGAGGTGCCGGCCATCCTGGTCCACACCGAGTACCACCGGCTGGGTGCGGCATGGGCCGGGTTCTTCGCTGCCAACCCGGTGCTCATCACGCCCGTCTGGACCCAACCACCGTTCGCCCACGATGCCGATCTGGGCGAGGGCGGAATCGACCTGATGCTGGACCTGATGCGCTGCATCACCCCGGTGAACCTGTTGGGGATTCCCGCGGTGGCCGTGCCTGTGGGGGTGGCCGACGGCATCCCCCAGGGAGTGCAGGTGATCGCCGACCGCTACAGGGAGGACCTCTGCCTGGACGCCGCCGCCGACGTCGAGGCCGCACTCGGGACGATCACCCCGATGGACCCGGTAACGGCCTGAGGGGAGACCTCGGATCAGGCGGGCCTCGTCGCCCGGATCAGCTTGACGGGAACACCGGCGGCCACGGTCTTCTCCCCCGTCGCCTCCAGCCCCAGACCGGACAGCGAAGCCGCTATTGCGTCCACGTCGACGTTGGTCATCTCGTCCTCGTGGCCGTGGTGGGTCTCGTGCATCGGGTGCTCGGGGTGGGTGAAGTCCTCGTCCATGAGCACCAGTCGCCCGCCGGGAGCAAGCACCCTGGCCAACTCGGCGAACGCCAGGTCCAGGTCGACCCAGTGGTGCACCGCGTTGACCGTCAACAGGGCATCGATCGAACCTCCTGCTACGGGTAGCCGCTCTGCGGTGCCGGGCTCGACGGTGATCCGGCCACGGGCACGCTGGAACAGCCTCCTCGTCCCGCATATGGACCGCATGAACCCGGACGGGTCGACCGCCACGACAGACGAGCCGCGCCCCGCGGCCAACATGGTGGCCGGACCCATCCCGGCTCCGATGTCGAGCACCAGTTCCCCGGGCTGCGGGTCCACCAGGTCCACTACCGCCCGATTGGTGTCCGACTGCCAGAAGCTGCGGATCTTCAGCAGCCAGCGGACCTTGGCCATGAAGCCCTTGTCGTGCTCGTGCCTATGGTGTTCGTGGCTCATTCCGGGTTCTCAGACCGGGGGCACGCCGTGGCGGCGCCGCGAGAACCGGCGTTCCCTGCCGGCTGCCATGGCAAGGCGGATAATGAGTTCCCGGCGCAGGTCCTCGGGTTCCACGACGGCATCCACCACCAGGTCCGATGCCAGGCGCATCAGGTCCACGTCCTCGTCGAACTCCCGACGCCTGTCGGCGATGAAGGCCTCCCGCTCGTCAGGGTCGGCGATCTCGGCGATCCTGTTGGCGAACACGGCGTTGACGGCCGCCTCGGCGCCCATGACTGCGATCTCTGCGGTGGGCAGCGCCAGACACGCATCCGGGCCGAACCCGGGGCCGCACATGGCATAGAGCCCGGCTCCGTAGGCCTTGCGCAGGATCACCGACACGGTGGGCACGGTGGCCTCGGCCACCGCCGTGATCATCTTGGCCCCGTGCCGGATGATGCCCTGCCGCTCGACCGCTGTTCCGATCATGAACCCGGGCACGTCGGCCAGGTACACGAGGGGCACGTTGAAGGCGTCGCAGAGCCAGATGAAGCGGGCCGCCTTGTCGGCCGAGTCCACGAACAGCACCCCGCCGGTGACGGCCGGGTTGTTGGCCACGATCCCGACCGGGTTGCCTTCAAGGCGGCCGAACCCGACCACCAACTCGGGAGCGAACAGCGGCTTCAACTCGAAGAACGAATCGGCGTCGACCAGACCATCGATGACCCGGTGGACGTCGTAGCCGGCCTTGTCGTCGCTGGGGATGGTGCCGGCTGTGAGCGGTTCCACCGGTGGCGCCGCCGGCTCCACGGGTGGGGCCTCCTCCCAGCTCGTGGGCAGGTAGGAGAACATCCACTTCGCCTGCTCGATGGCATCGGCGTCGTCGACGGCGAGGTTGTCGCCACAGCCCGAGACCGTGACATGCATGCGGGCACCGCCCATCTCCTCGAGCGTGACCTGCTCGCCGACCACCATCTCGGCCATGCGGGGAGACCCCAGGTACATGGATGCGTTGCCCTCGACCATGATCACCGCGTCGCAGAACGCCGGGATGTAGGCCCCGCCTGCGGCCGACGGGCCGAAGAGGCAGCAGATCTGGGGAACCCGACCGGACAACATCACCTGGTTGTGGAAGATGCGCCCCGCTCCCCGTCGCCCGGGGAACAACTCGACCTGGTCGGTGATGCGTGCGCCGGCCGAGTCGACGAACCAGAAGACCGGCAGGTCGTTAGCCAGGGCCCGCTCGGTGAGCCTGATCATCTTCTCGACCGTGCGGGCGCCCCACGAGCCCGCCTTGACCGTCGGGTCGTTGGCCATGACCAGCGCAGGCCTGCCCTCGACCAGGCCGCCACCCGTGACCACACCGTCGGCCGGAAGGTCACCGGCCGCGGCGTTCGCCAGAAGGGCGTCTTCGACGAAGGTACCGGCGTCGAAGAGCAGGTTGATCCGCTCACGCACCGGCAACTTGCCGTCCCGTGCCAGACGTGCAGCGCCCTTCTCGGTCACCGCTCGGGCGGCCTCAGCCGCCCGCCTGAACTGGTCCGCCACCATGCTCCCTCCACCGCCGGTACCGGATTCTGGCACAGCCCGGCAGGACCGGACACTCCGCTCCGGACGGATCGTATGCGAGACTGCCCCCCCGACGGGACCGGAGGATCCATGCCCGACGCGTCGAACCCACAGCCGCTGAGCGGCAACGAGATGCCCCGCTTCGGCGGGATCGCCACCTTTATGCGCCTACCCGGGCGAACCGACCCGGCCGACCTGGACGTGGCCGTCGTGGGGGTGCCGTTCGACATCGGCACGTCCAACCGCCCCGGCGCCAGGTTCGGCCCACGGGGGATCCGCGACGAGTCGGTCCTGCTGCGGCCCTACAACATGGCCACCCGGGCAGCGCCCTTCGACAGCCTGCGGATCGACGACACCGGAGACGTGGCGGCCAGTCCCTACGACCTGTCGGCGGCCGTGGACGCCATCGAGGCCCACTACGACGGCCTGCTGGCCAATGACCTGGTCACGGCCACCATGGGCGGCGACCACACCATCGTGCTCCCGATCCTGAAGGCGGTGGCTAAGGTCCACGGCCCCGTCGGCCTCGTGCACATAGACGCCCACACCGACATCAACGACACCATGTTCGGGTCCAGGGTCGCCCACGGCACCCCGTTCCGGAGGGCGGTCGAGGAGGGCCTCCTGGACTGCGACCGGGTGGTCCAGATAGGCGTCCGCGGCACCGGCTACGCCGCCGACGACTTCGACTGGTCCCGCCAACAGGGCTTCCGGGTGGTCCAAGCCGAGGAGTGCTGGCACCGCAGCCTCGAACCGCTCATGGCCGAGGTGCGCGAACAGGTCGGCGGCGGGCCCGTCTACCTGAGCTTCGACATCGACGGCCTCGACCCTGCCTTCGCCCCGGGCACCGGCACCCCCGAGGTCGGTGGCCTCACCATGCCCCAGGCCCTGGAGGTCATCCGGGGCTGCCGGGGGCTCGACCTGGTCGGTTGCGATGTGGTCGAGATCGCCCCCATCTA
>DQOF01000216.1 GCA_015658775.1 Acidimicrobiia bacterium
CAGGAGTGGGAACTGGGCGTACAGCTCGGGTGGAGTGCCCTCACCGGTCTTGTAGCCGTCGAAGAGCCGGTTCCGGAACGACTCGATGACCCGATCGGTCGCCACACCGACGTGGGTCGCTCCGTCGTCGAGCAACTTGAGCATCGATCCCAGGACCCCGCGGGCGGCGGCGACCTCCACGCCCTCGCCGGTCACATGGGACGGAACGGCGAAGTGGTGACGGAACAGCTCGTACGTCCCGTCCACGAGGTGGACCCGGATGCCCGGCTGAGGCGTCGGCACGATGGGCGGTGAGCTAGCCCTACGCCGGTTCCTGTACCAGCTCGATCAGGGTGCCGAACGAGCCCTTCGGGTGCACGAAGGCCACCGTGGTTCCCCGGGATCCGGGACGCGGAACCTCGTCTATGGCGCGTCCGCCTGCGGCCACGACGGCCGCCAAGGCGGCGGCGCAGTCGTCGACCCGGTAGCCAACATGGTGGAGGCCTTCGCCCCTCTTCTCCAGGAACACCGCTATCGGCGAGTCCGGGCGGGTCGGAGTCGTGAGCTGCAGGTACGACTCGCCCAACTTCACGAGCGCCTCCTCCACGCCGTCCCGCTCGACGACCTCACGGTGGTGGACCTCGGCACCGAAGGCGCGTGCGTAGTAGTCGATTGCGGCCTCGAGGTCCCTGACCGCGATGGCTATGTGGTCCACCTGTTTCAACAACATGACGGCTCCCGGGGGTATGGATACTCGAATCGTCTCTGACTTGTCATGATCTCGTCACTGTTGTAATATGATCGCAACACGTTGGGATATCCCCTCCGCCCAACCCGGAAGCGCTCCCTGGAAGTGCCGTTGTTGCCCGCACCGGCCTCGGGGGGCGTTTCTGTGTCGGGACCCACCCCGCGTCGACCACCATCCCCGCCTACCCGCCGTCCAGGCGTCGCCGGCCTTCGAGCGCCCTTCCGAGCGTCAGCTCATCGGCGTACTCCAGGTCGCCTCCGACCGGCAGCCCGCTGGCGATCCTGGTCACCACGATCCCCAGCGGCCCGAGCAGCCGGGCCAGGTACATGGCCGTGGCCTCACCCTCGATGTTGGGGTTGGTGGCCAGGATCACCTCGGCCACCGACTCGGGTTCCAGCCTGCCCAACAACTCGGTCACGCGCAGCTGGTCGGGGCCCACACCGTCGATCGGGCTGATGGCGCCACCCAGTACGTGGTAACGCCCCTGGAACTCGCCTGTCCGTTCCACCGCCACGATGTCGCGCGCCTCCTCGACCACGCACAGGACCGTGCCGTCACGCCGCTGATCGGAGCAGATCAGGCACAACTGCTCCTCGCTGATGTTGAAACACCGCTCACAGAACCGGATCCTCGACTTCATCTCGGTGATCACGTCGGTCAGCCGCGTGGTGTCCTCGACGGGCAACTTGAGCAGGTGGAACGCCAGCCGCTGAGCAGACTTGGGGCCCACACCGGGCAGGCGCCCGAGTTCGTCGATGACCTGCTGTACGGCGTCGGCGAACACGTGCGTCAGCGCCCGACCGCGGACCGGACCACGATCACGTGGGTTCGACCAGGGCAGCGCCGGGAAACGCCCTGGTCAACTTCGCCACGGCAGAACCCTCGGCAGGGTCGGCCTCGACCAACTCGTCGGGGTCGACCACGTCGTCGTCGACCTCACCACCGGCCTTACCGGCTGGTCTCGTGGACGGGGCGGCGGCGGGGCCCGGTCCCCCGGACGCAGCCTCCTCGACCACGAGCCGTACCGGTACACGGACCCCGAACCTCCCGGTCAGGGCGGACTCGATCTCACCCAGGAGCTCGGAACAGCGACGGAGATGGGGCTCGTTGGGCAGGGCCATGACCGCCGAACCGTCCTCGACCGCTACGAACCGGGCGACGGAGAACCTTGCACGGGCCTTCTTGGAGAGGAGGTCCAGCAGGTCGTCGCCCCAGGCCAGCGTCAGCTCGTCGCGGGTCGGCAGGTCGCCCACCGACACCGGCTCCTCCACAGAGGGTTCCTCCGGGGGGACTGCCCCTGCGCCGGGAGCCCCTGCGCCGGGGGTCGGCCCCGGTTCTGAACGCCGAGGCGATGGTGGGACGGCAGGCACCCTGGCCAGGGTCTCCCTGGCCTTCGCCGCCGGGCCGGCGGCCGATGGAGGTGGCGGCTGTGGCGGCGGGGAGCCGGCCGCAGCCGGACGGCCGGTGTCGGCAAGGGCCTGCTCCAGCCGCTCGACACGCTTGGTGAGGGCATCGATCTGGCCAGCGTCGACACCGGCGGCAACTACCGGCGAGGTCAGGCGAACCAGCGCAACCTCCAGGTCGACCCTGGGATCGGGCAACCTGCGCATCGCCACCAACGCGGTTCCGAGCGCTTCCAGGGCCCCGGTGATGACGGCGGGGCTCACCCTGTCGGCAAAGGCCTGGGCACGTGACCTGTCAGCCTCGGCCAACTCGGCCGGTGGGACTCCCATGGCGACCAGGAAGGCCTCGCGCAGGGCCGCCAGCAGCATCTCGCCCAGGACCCGCGGCTCGCGACCCCTGGAGATTCCTGCCGCAACGGCACCCAGCGCCTGACCGGCGTCGACGTTCGCCAGCGCATCCAGCAGGTCGGTGACGACCGTGTCGTCGCCCTGCATACCACCTGCGACCACCCTGTCGAGCGCCGAGAGCGTGTCGCGCGCCGAGCCACGGCCCGACCGCACGGCGTGTGCCACACCGTCGTCGTCGACGTCGAGACCTGCATCGTCCACCACGTGGCGGACCAGGGACTCAAGTTCCTCGCCCGACAGCAGGTTCAACTCGAGGTGCTGCGACCGGCTCCGAATGGTCTCGACCACCTTGTGGGGCTCGGTCGTGGCCAACACGAAGACCACGTGGTCGGGCGGCTCCTCGAGCGTCTTGAGCAGGGCGTTCTCGGCACCTGGTGTGAGCATGTGCACCTCGTCCAGGAGGTACACCTTGGTGCGACCGGGCGTGCCGAGCGCCACCTTGCCCAACAGGTCACGGATGTCGTCGACCTTGTTGTTGGACGCGGCGTCGAGTTCGTGCAGGTCGAACGAGGTCCCGGCCTGGATCGCGATACACGACTCGCACTCGCAGCAGGGCTCGCCATCGGCCGGATCCGCGCAGTTCAGCACCTTGGCCAGGATGCGGGCAGCCGTGGTCTTGCCGGTGCCCCGCGGGCCGCTCAGGAGGTAGGCGTGATGGACCCGACCGTCGCGAGCCGCGTTCCGGAGGGCTGCGACCACATGCTCCTGGCCCCTGATCTCACCAAACCGTCGGGGCCTGTAGCGGCGGTAGAGCGACGTGTACTTCATGCCCGGCCGAGCCTACAACCGGGCCACGACACCGTCGGTGGGTGGAACCGCCGCTGTCACCCGGCAGGGCCGGTCGGTGGATCGCGCCTCCCGAGCGGCAGTCGGAGCGGCCATCAGAGCGGCCATCAGAGCGGAGGGAGTGGGATTCGAACCCACGGTGACCGCGAGGCCACACACGCGTTCCAGGCGTGCCGAATCGTCCGCTCTCGCATCCCTCCCGGTCCCACCCCGCGGGTGGGATCCGGGCGACAAGGGTATCGTTGTGCCACACCCGTTCTGGAGTGTGGCGGTCGGGTCCTGTGCGACCGGGACCCGTGAACCGGGTCAGGGCCGGAAGGCAGCAGCCCTCAGCGGAACCCCCGGGGTGCCGCAGACCACCTGGCCGCCACGCTCGAGAACGGGTGTCCCGGGTCCCGGGGCCTATCGTCACCACCGTGGAGTCACCCCCCGCCCCGCCGCACCACCTCTCGGACGAGGACCTCATGGCCCTTGCCCTGGACGAGGCCCGGGCCGCTGCCGCAGCCGGCGAGGTCCCCGTCGGAGCCGTCGTCGCAGTGGACGGCAGGGTCGTGGCCAGTCGCCACAACGAGCGCGAGTCGTCCGGCGATCCGACCGCCCACGCCGAGGTCCTGGCGCTGCGTGACGCCGCAGGTTCCCTGGGCACGTGGCGGCTCGACGACGCCACCCTCGTGGTCACCCTCGAACCCTGCCCGCTCTGTGCAGGAGCGGCATGGGCGTCGCGGATCGGTCGGGTGGTCTGGGGGACCCCCAACCCCGACGCAGGCTCACTCGGGTCCCTGTACCACCTCGGGACCGACCCGAGGCTGAACCATGAGTTCCCCGTCACCCACGGCGTCTGTGCCGATGCCTGTGCTGAACTCCTGAGCGGCTTCTTCGCCGAGCGACGCTGACCGACTCGGTTGGCCAACCCCCGGGAGGGTCGTTACCCTCGCTGGCGGAAGGTTGCCAGAGCGGACGAATGGGGCGGCCTCGAAAGCCGTTGTGGCCTCCGGGTCACCGTGGGTTCGAATCCCACACCTTCCGCCACCGGCCCCCTCCCCCGGGACGGCCGACGAGACTGCTCAGAACCCGATCTCGTGATGAGGTGGCACCTCCATCCGGCCTATCGCGTCCGCGCGGCGGTGCAGCAGGTCGATCGTGCCGCCCAGGTTCCTGGCTATCACGTACTGGCGTCTCGATGCGCAGTCGACGACGAAGTGTCCCAACTCGTCCAGGTCGGCCACCTGCACGTCCAGCCCGGCAGCCTCCATCCTGGCCTTCATCTCGTCGAACGTCATGCTCGACCTCCCGGTGGCACCGCGTTCACGCTGCAGGTCCTCGGGGCGGTTGCGGGACGCGGTGAAGAGGCCGGTGTCCATGAGCCCTCCCGACGGGTAGAAGACCGATGCGCGCAACTCGGTGCCCTCGGCCACGAGGTTGTGGTGCAGCGCCTCGGTGAAGCAGCTCACGGCCGCCTTGCTCGAGGCGTAGACCGATGCGCGGGGCACCGGCGCGAACCCGCCGTCACCGGATGAGGTGTTCACGACCTGCCCGGGTTCGCCAGAGTCGATCATGCGCGGCACGAAGGCCGAGACCCCGTTGGCCACGCCGAACACGTTCACCCCGAAGCACCAGAGCCAGTCGTTGAACTCCTGGAGCCAGGGCAGGCCGCCTCCACCGGACGTCACGCCGGCGTTGTTGAACAACAGGTTGCAGCGACCGTGGTCGGCGAACACGTGGTCGGCCAGCGCCGTCACCGAAGCCGGGTCGCTGACGTCTGTCCGTACGCCTTCGACGTCGCCCAGGCCGGCCAGCTCGCCGACCGTCGCTTCGAGAACCGGGGCCTCGATGTCGGCGATCACCACCGTGGCACCCCGGGTGGCGAGCGCCCTGGAGATGGCCCTACCTATGCCGCTGGCCCCACCGGTCACGACGGCGACGCTTCCGGCGACGACCAGGTCGTCCACGACGGTCACACCGCCGTTTTCTGGACCTGGTTCTGGGGAGCCATGCCCGGGCAGCCCCGAGCCTTCTCGGGGATGTCGGCATAGTCGATGGGTGTGGCCACCTCGGCCTTGGTCGGGCAGAACTGCTCGGCGATCGGAGCCAACGCCTCCAGGTCGAACCTGTAGAGCCTGGCGACGTTGGTGGTGAGCAGCGTGGTCGTCTCATCTTCGGAACGGCCGCCGAAGGTGAGGCGCAGGTGTTCTCGCGTGTACGGGTGTGAGCCTTCGATGTGGGGGTAGTCGGAACCCCACATGATGTTGTCGATGCCGATCTCGGCACACAGGTGGACCTCGGTCGGACGCAGGAAGCTGGCACCGACGTGGCACTGCCTGGCCCAGTACTCGCTGGGACGCAGGGACATCCCCGCAACCGCCATACCGCCGAAGATCGCCTCAGACCCGTAGGTGCTGTGCTTCATGCGGTCGTAGAAGGAGTCCAGCCTCTCCAGCGTCTCGGGAACCCACGCCGTGCCGGTCTCGGTGTTGACCCACTGGAGGTCCGGGTACCTCTCGAACACCCCGCTGAACATGAGGTGCCACAGGGCCCGTTGGCTCCACCACGTCACCTCCAGCATGTACATGGCGAGCGATGCGGGGAAGTGCTGGCCAAAGTTGGGCGTGGCACCGCCCGAGTGGTGGTTGAGGGGCATCCCGGTGGCAGCCGCCGCGGCCCAGATGGGCTCATAGGCGGCCGAGTAGAGCGGCTCGAACGGTGAGTCGGGCGGAGCCCCGGGTACGAGCACCCCGCCCCGGAGGCCGTTCTCCGCTGCCCACTCGATCTCGGCCACCGATCCCTCCACGTCTCCCAGGAATATCTGGGCTACGCCTGCCCGTCGCTCGGGCGCCTCGTTCACGAAGTCCAGCAGCCACCGGTTGTGGGCCCGCAGTCCGGCCCACCGGTGCTCGAAGTCATCGCTGTAGGGCGGCGCCTCGAACTGGGTGACCGGAGGCGGGGCGAACGGCGGCTGGGTGTTCGGGAACAGGACCGTGGCTATGACACCGTCGGCCTCCTGTTCCCTGAGGCGTCGCTCGCTGGAGTAGTTGCGGTCACCGTCCAGCACCGGGTCGCCGTCTACCCCCACGTTCAGCACCGATCTCCCGCCGCCCGCCGAGGCCTGCTCCTGCCGGAGCAACTGTGCCTCTGCCCCATTGGCCCATTCGTCGAAGGCCGCGTGGTACCTCGACTCGAGGTACGGCCTGTAGCCCCTCATGGACGCGCCACAGTGGCTGTCGGCCGAGATGACTATGTGATGCTCGCCCACCGCTACCTCCCGGTGCCGGCAGTCAGTATCGGAGTTCGCAGTCGTACTCGTCCAGCCACCAGCGGGCCGCGCGGGTGGCGTCGGCGGGCGTCCTGAGGTCGGGATCCTGGCCCAACTGCTCGGGTGTCGGCCCGACCCGGGCTGCGACTCCGGTCAGGCCATCCAGGTCCAGGCCGTAGCAGTCGACGGCGTTCAGGCCCAGCAGCTGCCTGGTGTCCTCGATCGACACGTCCCTGAAGTCGGTCTCCAGGCGCTCGACCGTGTTCGGCCACGATCCCTCGGGGTGGGGGTAGTCGGTTCCCCACATCAGGGCGTCGATCCCGTTGAGGTGCCGACGGCGGATCTCCTCCCTGGACATCGTGGAGGCGCCGATGAAGACGTTCGTGCCGAAGTACTCGGAGGGCAGCCGGGAGATGAGGCCCTTCATCCGGGTACCCATCTTCTTGATCTTGTTCGTGCCTCCGAAGTTGACGTCGGTCTTCCAGAGCAGGTCCCCGATCCAGTACGAGCCGCACTCGACCACCGCGTACCGGAGGCCCGGG
The DNA here is from genome assembly GCA_015658775.1 of Acidimicrobiia bacterium. Taxonomy (GTDB): domain Bacteria; phylum Actinomycetota; class Acidimicrobiia; order Acidimicrobiales; family MedAcidi-G1; genus UBA3125. The sequence continues at coordinate 7,117 of DQOF01000216.1, forward strand.
AACCTGTCGAACTTGCCCGAGAACAGGAGTTGCCAGAGCATCCTGTGGGTCCAGAAGGGCACCTCACTGATGTACATGGCGACGTTGTCGCCGTAGCTGGAGAAGTCGGCTTCTCCGGAATGGGTGTGGACGACGAGCCCGGCCTCGGCACAGGCCGCCCAGACGTCGTCGTAGTGGTCGGTGCCGTAGGCGGGGAACCCGTGCCACATGGTCGGCACCATGATGCCCCTGATGCCCGGCTTGCCGGCCAGGGACTCGATCTCCCTGACGCCCTGTGCGGGGTCGTGCGTGATGGGCACGAGCGCCACGCCGGCACGTCGCACCGGATCAGTGGCGCAGAACTCCTCCAACCACCGGTTGTGGGCACGGGCGCCGCCGAATGCCAACCGCGGATCGGTTATCTGCCCCGCGTGCAGGCCGGCTCCGAACGGCGGCGACTCCTGCCCGGTGACGGCGTCACCGTCGGCGAAGATGATCTCGCCCGCGATGCCGTCTGCATCCATCACCTTGTCCCGGACGACGGGGTCGTAGGCGCCGAGCAGCCCCTCGGCGTTGTCGCCCTCCCACTGGGCCACGAACTCGGCGTTGGTCTCCTCGGCGATCCGCCGCTGAGCGTGGCGTTCTGCCACATAGCGTTCGAACTCGTCGTGCAGGCCGGACTCCAGGTACGGCCGGTAGTCCTCACACTGGAGGCCGGCGTGTGTATCCGACGAGACGACGACATACGGCTCACCACCGGTGCTTGCTGGCTGGTTCATCGGGACGCTCCTGGTTCAGTCGTCGCTGCTGCCCAGGACCGACAGGTCGTCGTATCGCTGGTGGACGAACGGGATCAGATCGGCGGCTGGAACGGTTCCGACTGTACGGGCGTCTACCACCGTGGCACGCTGGGCGAGGATGATCGAGCGGACCTCCCTCACAGGAAGGTCCGAGACCGGATCCAGTGGCGAATCACCCAGGGTCACCTCGCCATCCACCAACTCGACCTTCCGCTCCGTCGTGTGCTTGTGGGAATGCACGATGAACGGGTCGCCGTCGAGCATGCCGGGGCCTTCCGGCGAGGGCAGGAGCTTGAAGTAGAAGTCGATCTTGAGGCCGGTGGTCGGCTCCCGCTCGCCGACCACGGTGCCGCGGATCTCGGCCACCGTGAAGCCCATCCGACTGATGACGCCGTACACCAAGTCGCCGTTCCGGTCCGCGGTGATCTGGGCGATCTTCTTGGGCTCGCCGAAGGTCTCCCGCCCGCCGACGGTGGCCTGCTCCGTCGACATCGGCATGAGGAGGGGATACTCGCCGAGCAGATCCCCGTGTCGGGCCTGCACCCCGAACCAGCCCGCACCGAATACATGGCCGCCCGGCATCGACACGGTGGAGATGTTCAGCCGTACCAGCGGCTCCGGCCCGGGCTCGAGCGGCGGGGGCAGCACGG
>DQOF01000042.1 GCA_015658775.1 Acidimicrobiia bacterium
GCTGACCCGGTTCCCGCGGGCCCTAGCCAACGCCCTCCGGTTCCGTCGCCTCACCGGTACCCCGGTGCGGGCGCTCGTGGCCGAGGGCCTCCGAATGAAGAGGCACCAGGACCTGACCTGGAGCCAGGTGGCCCTGGCCGCCAACGCCCCGATGCTGACGAGGGCCGCCATGGTCGACGGCCACCCCGAGGTGGGCATCCTGCCGACCGGCCAGGGTGTCGGGTCCATCGACGAACTGCCCACCTGCGCCGAGCTGATCGACCGCATCGTCGCCGAGGCCGGCGCAGCGCTGGACCGGCTCTGCGGCGGCTGACCGGGGTTTCGATGGACCTGCGCTTCACGGCCGAGCAGGATGCGTTCCGCCGCGAGGCAAGGTCGTGGTTGGCCCAGAACGTCCCGGCCCGACCCCTGCCGCCGATGGACACGCCCGACGGCTTCGAACGCCACCGGGAGTGGGAGGGCGTGCTCCACGAGGCCCGCTGGTCGGTCGTGTCATGGCCCGAGGCGTACGGCGGCCGTGACGTGGGCCTGGTGGAGTGGCTCATCTTCGAGGAGGAGTACTACCGGTCGGGCGCACCCGGGAGGGTCAACACCAATGGGATCTCGCTCCTGGGGCCGACCCTGTTCGCGTTCGGCACTCCGGAGCAGCAGGACCGATTCCTGCCCCGGATGGCGTCGGGTGAGGAGATCTGGGCGCAGGGCTGGTCGGAGCCGGACGCCGGGAGCGACCTGGCCGCCATCTCCACGAGGGGGGTGCGGGACGGCGAGTGGTTCGTGCTGGACGGCCAGAAGACCTGGTGCTCGCGTGGCGCCTGGGCCGACTGGTTGTTCTGCATCGTGCGGACCGACCCGACGTCCGAGCGGCACACCGGCCTCTCCTACCTGCTGGTGCCGGCCGACAGCCCGGGCATCGAACGGCGTCCGGTCGGGCGCCTGGACGGGGAGCCGGCGTTCGCCGACGTGTTCTTCGACTGCTGCCGGGTGCACGAGTCGAACCTGCTCGGCGGGGAGGGCGACGGCTGGAGTGTGGCCATGGCCACGACGTCGAGCGAGCGGGGGCTGAACCTGCGGGCACCCGGCCGCTTCCTGGCCGCCGCCGACCGCCTTGCCGGATTGTGCCGGGAGTCGATGGCCGCCGGCGACGAACGTGTGGATGCCGGCCTCGTCGACGAGGTCGTCGCAGCCCTCATCGGCGCCCGGGCCTACCGGTGGCAGACCTACCGCACAGCGGCACGCCTCGAGGCCGGGGGCCTCCTGGGGTCGGCGTCGAGCATGATGAAGGTCTTCTGGTCGGAGCTGGACCTGGAACTGCACGCCACGGCACTCCGCCTGCTGGGCAGTCGTGGCGAGCTCGTCGCCGACGCCCCGGGCGCCGTCGACGGCGGCTCGTGGCTGTCGGGCTACCTGTTCGCCCTGGCGGGCCCGATCTACGCCGGCACCAACGAGATCCAGCGCAACATCATCGCCGAGCGGGTGCTCGGCCTGCCGAGGCGCTGAGGGGCCACGGTGCACTTCGCCTTCAGCGACGAGCAGGAGCTGTTCCGCGACACCGTCAGGGACATCCTCGCCAACGCCTGCCCACCCGCGGCCGTGCGGGCGTCGTGGGATGATCCGACCGGTGGCGTGCCGGGCCTCTGGGAGACCCTGGCGGCCACCGGACTCATGGGCCTCCTGGTCCCGGGCGACAGGGGCGGCCTGGGCATGGACGACACCGACCTGGTGCTGATCCTGGAGGAGCTGGGCCGGGCTGCCTGCCCCGACCCGGTGGCCGAGCACGTGGCGGTGGCCGCGCCGGTCGTTGCCGCCCACGCCCCGCCCGCGATGGCCGACGAGTGGCTGGGCCGGGCGGCGGCCGGTGGGGCGGTGCTGACGGCCGGCTCGCCCGTCGACGACTTCGTGCCGGCTGCCGAACGGGCCGACCTGCTGCTGCTCTGCGCCGGCGGCGAGGTGCATGCCGTGCCTACCGCCGAGGTCACCTGCACGCCCCAGGAGAGCGTGGACCGCGCCCGGCGACTGGCACGGGTGGACTGGACGCCGACGCCGTCGACCCTGGTATCGGACGACCCGGCGGTCGTGGACGAGGTGCTTGACCGGGGGGCCCTGGCCGCCGCGGCCCAGGCCGTCGGGGTGGGTAGGCGCCTGCTCGACATGACCGTCGCCCACGTGTCCGAACGCGAGCAGTTCGGCCGGCCTGTCGGAGCCAACCAGGCCGTCAAGCACCACTGTGCGGACGTGGCCATCGCCCTGGAGTTCGCCGGGCCGCTGGTACAGGTCGCCGCCTGGGCCATGGCGGCGGGAGCCGGCACAGGCGCGATGGGCGGCGATGAAGCCGGCACGGTGTCGACCGACGTGTCGATGGCCAAGTCGGCGGCCTCCGATGCCGTGGACCTGGCGTGCAGGGCCGCCCTGCAGTGCCACGGCGCCATCGGCTACACGATCGAGCACGACCTGCAGTTGTGGTTGAAGAGGGGCTGGGCGCTGGCGGCCTCCTGGGGCGACGCGGCCCACCACAGGCGTCGTGTCGCCGGTTCCCTCGGGCTTCTCGCCTGAGTTACATGGGCCCTGGCCCGGGCCCGCCTCCCACCCGGGTGACCGGCGGTGGAGCCGAGCCGGTAGACAGGGTGGCCATGTCGACGTCCGCGTCCGAAACCCCCGATTCCGGCTCGTCGGACGGTGTCCGTGCCGCGGGACTCCGGCTGGCCGACGAGGTGCGTGCCCTCATGGCCGACCTGCACCGATTGGAGGCGACAGCCGCCGGCCTGGGGGCGGCTGTCGGCCACGTCGGGGCTGCGCGTGCGACGATAGCCGGGCCGGTCCGTAGGCGCTGGTACGAGGTGGACGCCGACGGGGTCGACGACGCCGTGCGGGCCCGGCTGTCACGGGAACACGGTGACAACAGCCTCTACCGGGGTGGGCGGAACCCGCTGGCACCGCCCATGACAGTCTCGCAGGGCACCGCCCCGGACGGCACGCCGCTGGTGGTCGGCGAGGTCCACGTGGGCCGTGGCCGGGAGGGGCCACCGGGCCGGCTGCACGGTGGGTTCCTGGCCGGGCTGTTCGACGACGTGATGAGCGGTGTGCCGCGGCTCGTTGATGCCGGACCTGCGGTCACCGCCCGGCTCAGCATCCGGTACCGGCGGGCCACGCCGATAGACACCGACCTCCGCTTCGAGGCCTGGGTGGAGCGGCGGTCCGGACGCCGCCTCGTCGCCCGTGCGAGGTGCCTTGCCGACGGTGAGGTGACGGCCGAGGCCGAGGCGCTGTTCGTCTCGGTGCCGCACAGGTCAGGGAGCGCGAGGGGGGAGGCGGTCAGTTGACGGCCGCCGCCGACACCCGTCCCGTCGTCTGCTTCCTCTGCACCGGCAATGCCGCCCGCTCGGTGATGGCCCGCGCCATGTTCGCCGACAGGGCGCCGGGGTACCGGGCCGTCGGTGCGGGCACCCTGGTGCTCGAAGGGCATCCGATGAGTCAGCGGACGCGCAGGGCCCTCGCCCGGTACGGCATCGTCGACGCCGGCCACCGGAGCAGCCAGTTCGGTGCCGACCACGCCTCCGCCGACCTCGTTATCGCCATGGAGCCCGGCCATGTCGCCTGGGTCCGGCGCCACCACCCCGGGGCGGCGGCCCGCACCTCCACCCTGCCGTATCTGGTCGACCATCTCCCCGTCGAGGGTCCGCTGGCAGACAGGGTCGCGGCCCTGGACCTGGCCACGGTGGAGGTCCAGGCGTGGGAGGAGGTCGTCGACCCCGCCTCGGGCGACCAGGAGGTGTTCGACGCCTGTGCCGCCGACCTGGACCGCATGGTCGACGGCCTCATCGCCCGACTCCCGTGACCCGACTCCGATGAGGGGCCATCGCCGGAGCGCCTTCGTGCTGGCCGCCGCCACGGGCCTGATAGGGGTGACCTTCGGCGTGTTCGCCGACACGGCGGGCTTCTCCCTGGTCCAGGCGTTGGCGCTGTCGGTGCTCACCTTCACGGGCGCATCCCAGTTCGCCGTGATCTCGGTGGTTGGAGGCGGTGGCAGCCCGGTGGCGGCGGTCGGCAGCGCACTGCTCCTGGCAGCCCGCAACACCCTCTACGGGACGGTCGTGGCGCCGCTCGTCCGCGCCGGTCGGGGCCGACGGTTCGTCGCCGCACATTTCGTGATCGACGAGACCACAGCGATGGCCACGGCCCAGGAGGCTCCCTCCGACGCCGGTGACGCCTTCTGGTTCACCGGCATCTGGCTGTTCCTGTTCTGGAACGTGGGAACAGTGCTCGGTGTCCTGCTCGGCGGGGTGCTCGACGACCCGGGCGCCTGGGGGCTGGATGCCGCCTTCCCCGCCGCCTTCGTGGCGTTGCTGGTGCCGCACCTGCGGAACCGTCCGGGTCGGGTCACGGCGTTCGTCGGAGCGCTCGTCGCCGTGGTCGCCGTGCCCCTGACGCCCGCCGGCCTGCCGATCCTGCTGGCGGCGACCGCAGTGGGTCCGGGCCTCTGGGTCGCCGCTGCCTCCCGCCGGGGTGGGGGAGCCGACCGGTGAGCTGGACCGGCATCCTGGTCCTGTCGGCGGGCGCATACCTGTTCAAGGTCGTTGGCCTGTTCGCCGGCGACCGGTTCAGCCGGCCGCTGGCACCGGTGGCGTCCCTGCTGCCGGCTGCACTGTTCTCAGCCCTGATCGTGGTCATGTCCGTGACCGAGGGCGACACGCTCATCGTTGACGCCCGCCTCATGGGGGTGGCGGTCGGTGTCCTCGCCGTATGGCGGCGGGCGCCGTTCATCGTGGTCGTGGCGGCCGCCATGGCGGCGACGGCGGGCCTGCGGCTCCTGGCCTGAGTCGGCCCTCTGCCACGGCCGGCACCGTCTAGTTTGCAGGCGTGGTCCATTCGCCCGACGAGGTTCCCGGCGACATCTCCGAATCGGTCCGCCGGGCCCTGCTGCAGGTCCGCCCCCGGTGGCGCGGCCTCATGCACAGGGCGGCCGTACCGCTCTCCGTGGCGGCCGGAATCGCCCTGGTCGCCACGGCGCCGGCCGGTGCGCCGCGGGTGGGTGCCGCCGTGTTCTCGGTCGGAGCGTCGCTCATGTTCGTGGCCAGTGCCCTCGTGCACATGCGCCGGTGGTCGATCCCCGTCTGGGAGACGCTGTTTCGGCTGGACCATGCGGCGATCTTCCTGCTGATCGCCACGAGTGCCACGCCCGTGGCGGTCATCGCCCTGGAGGGTCGGTCGGCGACGCTGCTCCTCTGGGCCGTCTGGATAGGCGCAGCCATCGGCGTGTCGCTGCGTATGTTGCCGTTCCATCCGCCGAGAGGCCTCATGAACACCCTGTTCCTGGCACTGGGGTGGGTTCCGATCTTCGTGGCACCCGCCCTGGTCCGGGCACTGGACGTCCCGGTCCTGGTGCTCATCGCCGTGGAAGGCCTGCTCTACAGCGTCGGGGCCCTGATGCTGGGTGCCCGCTGGCCCGACCCCTCGCCCCGGGTGTTCGGCTACCACGAGGTCTGGCACACGTTGGTGACAGTGGCCGTGTCGGTCCACTTCGTCGTGGTGGCGCTCGTCATCCACGGGGCCTGACCCGCTCCACGGCGCTGACCCGGTCCACCGGAAGCCAGCCGGTAGCGTCGACCGCGATGCGTCCGTCAGGCCTCCTCATCGTTGTCAGCCTCGCCGCGACGGGGCTGACAACCTGCGGCGGCGATGCCGTCACGGACCCGTCCACGGCGTCGACCTGTGCCGAGTTGGTGGAGGCCGGGCGTGTGGTGGCCGAGCAGGTGCTCGACCGCCTGTCCGACCAGACGATGGCCGAGGTGGAGGCTGCGGATCCGGATAATCCGTTCTCTGCAGTCGACCGGCTGATGCGCTCGGAGGAGTTCGAGGCGCGGGCGTTCGACCTGGGCTGCAGCGGTGGTGAGCTCGAGGCTGCCGCCTGCCTGGCCTATCAGGGGCTGGCCCACAGGGCCCGAGGGGACCTGGCCCGACAGTACCTGGCCCCCTATTTCACGGCCTGCGGTTGAACTCGCTGCACCCGAGAGGCCGCTGCTGGCAGACTGGCGGCCTGTAGGCCAGCCGGGAGTGCCCATGACCATCCAACGCCTGTCCAGTCGGGTCGGCTCCATCGCCGAGTCGGCGACCCTGGCGGTAACCAACAAGGTCCGCGAACTCCGGGCGGCCGGCGAGCCGGTCATCGGCTTTGGTGCCGGCGAGCCCGACTTCCCCACGCCCGACCACATAGTGGCAGCGGCGGCGGCGGCGTGTGCCGACCCGGTCAACCACAGGTACTCACCGGCCGGGGGGCTGCCCGAGCTCCGGGCGGCGCTGGTCGACAAGACCGAGCGCGACTCGGGTTGGCGGCCCGACGTGTCACAGGTCCTCGTCACCAACGGAGGCAAGCACGCCGTCTACAACACCTGCGCCGCCCTGCTGAACCCGGGCGACGAGGTGCTGCTGCCGGCCCCCTACTGGACCACCTACCCCGAGTGCATAGCCCTGGCCGGAGGCACGACGGTGGTGTTGCAGACCGACGTGGCCTCGGGCTTTCGGGTGACCGTCGACCAGCTCGAGGCGGCCCGCACAGCGCACACCAAGGCCCTGTTCTTCGTGTCGCCGTCGAACCCGTCGGGCGTCGTGTACCCCGCCGGGGAGATCACCGCGATCGGGCGGTGGGCGGCCGAGTACGGCATCTGGGTGATCGCCGACGAGATCTACGAGCACCTCACCTACGACGGCCACGAGCACCACTCCATTCGTGCCCTCGTCCCCGACCTGGCCGACACCTGCGTCGTGTTGAACGGCGTGGCCAAGACCTATGCGATGACCGGCTGGCGGGTGGGATGGATGATCGGACCCGCCGACCTGGTCAGGGCCGCCGGAAACCTGCAGTCCCATGCCACGAGCAACGTCTCGAACGTGTCGCAGCGTGCCGCCCTGGCGGCGGTGGCCGGCGACCTGACAGACGTCATGGCTATGCGCGAGGCGTTCGACCGTCGCCGCGTCGCCATGTCGGGCCTGCTCAGGCAGATCGACGGCCTGGAACTGCTCGAGCCCCAGGGGGCCTTCTACGCCTACCCCGACATGTCGGCCCTGCTAGGCCGGGAGATCGTTGGGCGCACCGCGGCAACCACCAACGAGCTGGCCGGGATCATCCTGGAGGAGGCCAAGGTGGCGATCGTGCCCGGCGAGGCCTTCGGAACACCGGGATACGCCCGCCTGTCGTTCGCCCTTGGCGACGACGACCTTAGAGAGGGCCTCACACGGATGGTCGACCTGCTCAACGGGTAGGCGGTCCCTCGGCGGGTCTGGTCGGCGGTGGCGGGGAGACTCCGGACCAGGGCCTGCCCGGTACGGGCATGCACTAGGGTTCGCGTCGATCAGGTCGCGGAGGGGCCCCTGCGGCGGGTGACAGGATGCCCTGCATTGGCACGTGACCGGGCGCGATATTGGTTGGTGACAGGATGGCTCAGGAGTCGTTGAGAGAGTTCCTGGTAGGGGACGCTCCTCGGCGTTTCGCAGGTGTGGGGCCTCGCCGCCGGGCCATCGTCGCGTTTGTCGCTCTCGCAGTGATCTAGATTTCGTGGTTGGCGTCCAGCGTGGTCAACGACAACAGCGACAAGACCGCACACGGCGAGTTCGACAGGGCGGCCCAGGCCACGGCCATGGCGATCAAGATGGAGATCGACATGGACATCGGCGCCCTGCGCTCGATCAAGTCGTTCCACGCGGCCTGCAACTTCGTGGAGCGGGGGAGTTCGCCACCTTCGTCAAGCCTGCGTTGATGACGCGGCCGGGCATCCAGGCCCTCAAATGGATCCCCCGGGCACCCCGAGGTGAACGAGATGCCGACGAGATGGCGGCCCATGACGACGGCGTGGGCGGCTTCTCGATTACCGAGCGCGGACCCGATGGCATCCTGCAACCGTCTTCGGAGAGCGACGAGTACTTCCCCGTCTACTACGTGGAACCGCTGGACGGCAACGAGGTGGCCGTGGGCTTCGACCTCGTCCGCAACCCGACCCGACTCGAAGCGCTGGAGCAGTTGCGCGACACCGGTCAGACGGTCGCCACGGCTCGGACAACGTCGGTGCAGCCGTTCGATCCGCTGACTCTCGGGGGCAGGATCGAAGAGATCCTGGGATGGGGGGCTTAGCCACCCCTGCGCCCTGCGGGGGTTGGGAATCGCCGATCACCGCAGGGCTGCTCGTTGCCGGAGCCGCCGCGCCGGGCGAGGTGGTCGTCGAAGGTGACCGGGTCTGGTGGTCCGAGTCGCGCCCTGACGAGGGCGGGCGGAACGTGGTGCTGCGTGACGGGGTCGAGGCCGTGCCGCCGGGGACGAACGTGCGCACCCTCGTCCACGAGTACGGCGGCGGAGCCTGGTGGGCGTTCGACGGCACGCTCGTCTACAGCCTCTACGACGACCAGCGGCTCTACAGGCTCGACCCTGATGGGCCGGCCGGCGGTGGGCCGGTCGCCCTAACACCCGAGCCCGGGGTTCTCCGCGGGCTGCGCTACGCCGACGGCCGACCCACGCCGGACGGGTGCTGGTACGTGTGCGTCCGCGAGGCCCATCCCGGTGCCGGTGGGCCCGGTGGCGGGTCGGGTGGTGGGCCGGGTGGCGAGCCCGCCAACGAGATCGTGGCGGTCGCGCTGGACGGCTCGCAGCGGGTCGAGGTGCTGGTGTCGGGCCCCGACTTCGTGTCGTCGCCGCGCATCTCGCCCGACGGCCGGCGGCTGGCGTGGATCCAGTGGGACCATCCGAACCTGCCGTGGGACGACACCGAGCTGTGGTTGGCCGACCTGGGCGACGGCGTCGTGTCCGGTGTCCGCCGTGTCGGCAGGGGCCACGGAGAGTCGTTCTTCCAGCCCGAATGGCGGACCGACGGCGTGCTCCACGTGGTCACCGACCGCGACGGCTGGTGGCATCTCCACCTGCTGATCGGAGACGGATCGTTGGAGCAGCTCACGTTCGGCGAGTTCGAGACAGCCACCGCGCAGTGGGTCTTCGGCCTATCCCGGTACGCGTTCGTGGGCGACGAGATCTGGTTCGCCCGCCGCATGGGCGGCACCGACGGCCTGGCCGTGTTGCGGCCTGACGGCGGTGTCGACGAGGTGGGGATGGATGCCACGTCGATCGGCTCGGTAGCCGCCATGGGTGGCGGGGTGGTGGCGGTCGTGGCCTCGTGGTCGGCCGAGCCGGCCGTCTGCTCGATCGGTTCCGGCGGCGTGCAGGTGCTCAGCGCCCGCCGGGACCTCGGACTCGACGCGGCCTGGTTCCCGCTACCCGAGGCGGTCCGGTTCCCCACGTCGCAGGGCGAGGAGGCCCATGCCCTCGTCTATCCGCCGACCAGCCCCGACCACGTGGTGCCCGACGGCGAACGCCCGCCGCTGATCGTGCTGGTCCACGGTGGCCCGACCGGCTCGGTCCGCACGCACCTCCAACTGTCCATCGCCTATTGGACCAGCCGGGGGTTCGTGGTTGCCGACGTGGACTACCGGGGGTCCACCGGGTACGGCCGCCCCTACCGCCACCGGCTCCGCAACGGATGGGGTGTGCTGGACGTGGACGACTGCGTCGCGGTCGCACTGTTCCTGGCCGAGCGCGGGGGTGTGGACGGGATGCGCCTCGCCATCAGGGGCGGCAGCGCCGGAGGGTTCACGGTCCTGTCGGCCCTCACGTTCCACGACGTGTTCGCCGCCGGTGCCAGCAGGTACGGCGTGGCCGACCTGGCGGCTCTGGCCGCCGATACCCACAAGTTCGAGGCCCGCTACCTGGACCGCCTGGTCGGCCGCTGGCCCGAGGACGAGGCCGTCTACACGGCCCGGTCGCCGATCCACCACACCGACCGCCTCTCCACCCCGATGCTGCTCCTGCAGGGGGCCGAGGATCCGATCGTGCCACCGGACCAGTCCCGTCGGATGGCCGAGGCGCTGCGGTCGAGGGGCGTCCCGTGCGCCTACGTCGAGTTCCCCGACGAGGGGCACGGCTTTCGCAAGGCGTCCAACATCGTGCGGGCGCTGGAGGCCGAGTTGGCCTTCTTCGCCCAGCGCTTCGGGTTCGTACCCGCCGACGACCTGCCGCCGCTCGCCGTGGACGGATTCTGAGTGGACACTGGGCGTCGATGCCCGAAACCCGGTTGTGGGGCGCGCCGGTCCACGGCACGATGAGCGCATGGCGAGGATTCTTGTAACCGAGGAGATCGCAGAGGCGGGACTGGACCGCCTGCGTGCGGCGGGCCACGAGGTCGACTTGCGGCCGGGCCTGAACGGCTCCGACCTGGTCTCCGCCCTGGATGGGGCAGCGGCCCTGATCGTCCGGTCGGCCACCCAGGTGACGGCCGAGGTGATCGAGGCGACCGGGGATCTCCTCGTGGTCGGCCGGGCCGGCATCGGCCTCGACAACGTCGACGTCAGGGCGGCCACCCGCCGTGGCGTGATGGTGGTCAACGCCCCGCTGTCCAACTCGATCTCGGCCGCCGAGCACACCATGGCCCTGCTCCTGGCCCAGGCACGAAACATCCCCCAGGCCCACGCCGACCTGGTCGCGGGCGCGTGGAACCGCTCCCGCTGGCAGGGCGTCGAGTTGTGCGAGAAGACCCTCGGCATCATCGGCCTGGGCCGGATCGGCCGCATGGTGGCCGAGCGTGCCGCCGCCTTCGGGATGCGGGTGATCGCCCACGACCCGTTCGTGGCCGAGGAGCGGGCGCGGCGCCTCAACATCGAGATGTTCGACCTGGTCGGCGTCGTCGAGCAGTCCGACTTCCTGACCCTCCACCTGGCCCGCACCCCCGACACGGTCGGCCTCATCGACGCGGCGCTGCTGGCCCAGGCCAAGCCCGGCCTTCGCCTCGTGAACGTGGCCCGGGGCGGCATCGTGGACGAGGCGGCCCTGGCCGAGGCGATCCGGACGGGACAGGTCGCAGGCGCCGCCATCGACGTGTTCGCAGAGGAGCCCACGACCGAATCCCCCCTGTTCGGGCTGGAGCAGGTGGTGGTGACACCCCACCTGGGGGCCAGCACAGCCGAGGCCCAGGACAAGGCGGGCACCACCATCGCCGAGCAGGTGCTGCTGGCCCTGGCCGGCGACTACGTGCCGTTCGCCGTCAACATCGCCGTCGGTGAGGCGCCCGAGGCGATCCGTCCCTTCGTTCCCCTGGCCGAGAAGCTGGGCGAGGTGTTCGGAGCGCTCAGCGGACGACTGCCCGAGCGCCTGGACGTGGAGTTCAGGGGCCGGATCGGCGAGGTCGACGACAGGCTGGCCACGCTGGCCGTGGTGAAGGGCCTGCTGGACCGGGTGGTGGCCGAGGCCGTCACCTACGTGAACGCGGGCGACATGGCCGAGGAGCGAGGGCTCGACGTCCGCACCGTCTCCTCGCCCGTAACCACCGACTACCTCAACACCATCACCCTGCGGTCGGACGACCTGACGCTCGCCGGGACCCTCGTCGGCATGAGGGCAGAGCCCAGGATCGTGATGATCGACGACCACATCCTCGACGTGCCGCTTGCCGACCACATGGTGATCGTGCGCAACGCGGACGTGCCGGGCATGATCGGAGTGGTCGGCACGGTGCTCGGCGACGCCGGGGTGAACGTCGCCGACATGGCGGTGGGGCAGAGCGAGGCCGGGTCCACGGCGGTGATGGTGCTCTCCACCGACCGGTCCGTGGACGCCAACGTTCTCGACGACCTGGCCTCTCGCGAGGGCATCCTGAGCGTCCACGGCATCGACCTCGTCTGAGGCGGGGCTGGTCCCACTGCTAGGGCGCCGCGTTCAGGCGCGAATCTGGTTGCCAGCACTGCGGGTTTCGCGTCTACACTGGCTTCCGATGCGCAAAGACCTCAACCTCCTGCTGCTGACCTAGGGCGAGCGCCCACATACGCGTTCGTCCGAACCTCCTGCGCCCCAGGGCCGGGGGGTTCCTGCGTTTTTCAGACAGAACCTTCACCAGACAGAGACAATCGGAGCAAGCCATGAGTACAACCACCAGGGAACGGGTGATCATCTTCGACACCACCCTCCGCGACGGCGAGCAGTCGCCGGGCATCTCGCTCGACACGGGCGAGAAGCTGGAGATCGCCGAGCAGCTGGCCCGCCTGGGGGTCGACTACATCGAGGCCGGCTTCCCCATAGCCAGCCAGGGCGACTTCGAGGCGGTGCACGCCATTGCCTCGTCGGTGACCGGTCCGGTGATTTGTGGCCTCTCGCGTACCGCCCACAAGGACATCGACCGCTGCTGGGAGGCCATCGAGCCGGCGCCGCGGCGCCGCATCCACACGTTCATCGCCACCAGCCCCACCCACATGGAGCACAAGTTGCGGATGAGCCCCGAGCAGGTCCTGGCCGAGGCGGCCTCGGCCGTGGCACGTGCGCGTGGGTACACCGAGGACGTCGAGTTCAGCCCCGAGGACGCCTCACGGTCGGACTTCGACTTCATGTGCGACGTGCTCCAGGCGGCCGTCGACAACGGTGCGGGCACGCTGAACATCCCCGACACCGTGGGGTATGCCACGCCGGTCGAGTGGGCCGAGCGGATCAGGTCGATCCGGGAGCGGGTCTCGGGTGATTATGTGCTCAGCACCCACTGCCACAACGACCTGGGCCTCGCCGTGGCCAACTCCCTGGCCGCCGTCCAGGCCGGTGCCCGGCAGGTGGAGTGCACCGTGAACGGCATCGGTGAGCGGGCGGGTAATGCGGCCATGGAGGAGATCGTCATGGCCATCCGCACCCGACCCGACACGTTCAGCGACGTCGAGACCAGCATCCGGACCGAGGAGCTGGCCCGGTCCAGCCGCATGGTCAGCCGGCTCACCGGCTATCCGGTGCAGTTCAACAAGGCCGTTGTGGGACGCAACGCCTTCGCCCACGAGGCCGGCATCCACCAGCACGGCGTGCTCAACGAGCGCACCACCTACGAGATCATGGATCCGTCGGACGTGGGGCAGGGCGAGAGCAAGATCGTCCTCGGCAAGCACTCGGGCCGGGCGGCATTCAAGGACACGCTCTCGAAGTTGGGAATGACCATCCAGGGCGATGCGCTGAACGCCGCGTTCACCCGGTTCAAGGAGTTGGCCGACCGCAAGGTGCAGCTCACCGATGCCGACCTGGAGGCCCTCGTGGCCGAGGAGATGGGCGACAGGGTGATGGCCACCTACTCGCTGATCAGCCTGGAGGTCCGCAGCGGCAGCACGACCACGCCGTCGGCGGACCTGGTAATCAGGGTCGAGGGCGAGGAGTGTGCCGTGTCGGCGACCGGTGACGGGATGGTCGATGCCTCGTGCACCGCCATCAAGAAGGCCACCGGCATCGTGGGGCGCCTGACCGACTACAACGTGATGTCGGTGACAGGAGGGGTGGATGCCCTGGCCGACGTGGCGCTGTCGTTCGAGAGCTCGGACGGGGTGAAGGTGTCGGGTCGGGGCCTGGCCGCCGACGTGGTCGAGGCCTCGGCGCGGGCGTTCATCTCGGCCCTCAACAAGATCGCCCGGGTGCGCAGGACCGGTGAGGATCCCAACGCCGTGGACCGCCCGGGGCATCTCGGCTGACGGCGGCGGGCAGGCGCGTGATACTCACCCAGTACTACCTGGACTGCCTTTCGCAGGCCTCCTACCTCGTCGGCGACGAGTCGACCGGCCGGGCTGTCGTCGTCGACCCCCGCAGGGATGTGGGCGAGTACCTGGCCGATGCCGGGGCACAGGGTCTCACCATCGAGTTGGTGGTCGAGACGCACTTCCACGCCGACTTCCTCTCGGGACACCTGGAGATGGCGGCGGCCACCGGGGCGGAGATCGGCTACTCGTCAGTCGCCACGACCGACTTCCCGTTCCGGCCACTCGGTGACGGTGAGCGCCTTGACCTGGGTGAGGTGGTGCTGGAGTTCAGGCACACGCCGGGCCACACACCCGAGTCCATGAGCATCGTGGTCTGGGAGCGCGCCGAGGACCCGGAGCCATACGCCGTACTCACGGGCGACACCCTGTTCATCGGCGATGTGGGCCGCCCGGACCTGCTGTCGTCGTTCGGCCATTCCGGGGAGGTCCTCGCCGGCAGCCTCTACGACAGCCTCCACAACCGTCTCATGAGCCTTCCCGACGCCACACGGGTCTTTCCCGGACACGGGGCCGGATCGGCGTGCGGCAAGAACCTCTCGACCGAGACCTCGTCGACGATCGGTGACCAGCGCCGCACCAACTACGCCGTGAAGTTACCCGACAAGGAGACGTTCATCGGCCTGATCACCGAGGGACAGCCCACGGCGCCCGAGTACTTCTCCCACGACGCCGTGCTCAACAGGAGCGATCACGCCCTGCTGGACGAGGACGAGCCACCCGCGGGCCTGCTACTCGCCGACCTGGACGCGGCAGTCCGGGGCGGCGCGGTGGTGGTCGACGGGCGCGATCCCGAGGAGTTCGCCAGGGGCCACGTCGTGGGTTCGATCAACATCGGGCTGAACGGCCGCTACGCCGAGTTCGCCGGCTCGATCCTGCCCGTCGACGCGGACATCGTCCTGGTAGTCGACCCGGGATCCGAGTTGGAGGCCAAGAACCGGCTGGCCCGGATCGGCTTCGACAGGGTGGTCGGCAAACTGGTCGACCCGTACGCGGTCATGCAGGTCCGGCCGGGACGTGTGGCCACCGCATCCAGGCTGACGGCCGACATGCTGGTCGATCGACTCTCCGACGTCGACGACCTTCAACTGGTCGACGTGCGCAGCCCGGGAGAGTGCGGCACCAGTGGGGTGATCCCGGGATCGGTCAACCTGCCCGTCCCGGTCGTCCGCGCCCGCATGGGCGAACTGTCGCCCGGTCGGCCGACCGTCGTGTACTGCGCCGGCGGCTACAGGTCTTCGGTGGTGGCGAGCATGCTGCGTTCTGAGGGCTTCGGGGACGTGTCCGACCTGGTCGGCGGGTATGCGGCCTGGGAGTCGTTGGCCGAAGACGTGGGCTGAGCGGGCAGCGTCTGCGTCAGCCCAGGCTCACCACCTGCAGCCTTGTCAATGTGGCCATGTCGTTGGCCTGCACCCGGTTGCGGCTGTACGACCACAGGTCGTCGCCGATGACGAGGGTCCGCTCGATCGGGGGCACCCAGCCCCGGTCGTCGGGGAAGCAGGCTGCGACCATGGCGCCCTCGGGAACCTCGATGCCGGTGACCCCGAAGTCCATTCCGTACCTGCGGATCTCCTCGGCGTTCATGTACTCGCACCAGTGGTCGCGTACCTGGGGGTGGCCGCCGTCGGTACAGAGCATGAGCGTCATGCCACCGGGCGGCCGTGGCAGCATGTCGGCTCCCTCGGCCGGGTCGATCAGGGGACACGGGAACACGACGGGTCCACCGGTGTCGTCGGGTGTGTGGTCGATGCGGCCCACCTCGATGATCGTGCCGTCGGCGATGCGCAGGACGACGGCGGCGTTGGTGTCGGACCGCCAGTCGGTGAACGGCAGCACTGCCAGCTGCTCGGGGGCCCACCAGAGGAACGCCCGGTGGTCCCACTCGACCGAGGTGCTGCCACCGCCCGCCGACCACGTGCCGAGCGCCGTCGGAGCGTCCAGGTCGGAGACGTCGAAGAGCGTCGCCTTGGCGCCGGTGGTGCGCCCGGTATCGGTGGCGTCCTGGCCGATGCCGAGCACCAGGCCGTCGCCCACCGGATGCAGGTAGCCGCTGTACCCGGCGATCTTGAGCTCGCCGCGGACCACCGGCTCGGTGGGGTCCGACAGGTCCAGCGTGTAGAACGGGTCGGTCTGGCGGAACGTGACCACGTAGCCGACCTCGCCCACGAACCGCACCGCGAAGATGCGCTCGCCCCTGCCCATGTCGCCAACCTGGCCCACCTGGACCAGCTCGTCGGCGTCGCGTGCCATGACGGTAACCAGCGACTCGCTGTCCTCCCGGAAGCCCCACGGCCGGCCCAGCGTGGTCGCCACCCGCAGGTGGCCGTCGTGTTCAGACATGGAGAACTGGTTGAGGAGGTGCCCGGTGACCGTGCCCGAGGCCAGGTAGCCGGTGGTGGTGGGGTCGGACACGTCGAACTGGTGGATGGACGTGGCGTAGTCGTCGTCCAGCGCACCCCACGGGCCCTCGTCGAACTCGATCGGGTCGTGGTACCTGTTGGTCGCCACGTAGAGGTGCTCGTTGCCTGCGTAGACGGTCTGGCCGTCGGCCAGCACGGCCGTGGCCCTGGGAGCGCCGAGCGGAGCGCCCAGGTCGACCGTCAGCACCGACAGTGTCGAGAAGCCCGAGAACTCCACCGGGTGGGAGATGTCGGTGCAGTCGACGAGCCGGCCGTCTGTGAC
The DNA here is from genome assembly GCA_015658775.1 of Acidimicrobiia bacterium. Taxonomy (GTDB): domain Bacteria; phylum Actinomycetota; class Acidimicrobiia; order Acidimicrobiales; family MedAcidi-G1; genus UBA3125. The sequence continues at coordinate 16,258 of DQOF01000042.1, forward strand.
CGTGCCGTCGGCCGCCTCGTGTACGAAGCCCGGTACCCAGTCGTCGACGGTGGTCTCGGCGATCACCTCCCGGTTGACCCGCTCGGCCCGCTCCTCGCCGGCCGGACCGGCCGGGTAGACGAACGGCAGGTCGTCCATGGGCGAGGTGATCACGACCCTGGCGGCACCGTTGACGACGCGGGCGCTCACGTAACGCCCCTCGACGGTGAGGGTGTTGGCCACCACGAGATTGCCGGGATCGCTCAGGTCGACCTCGATGATGCTGGTCAGCTGACGCCACCGGCCGGGCGGCACAAGGCGGGAGAGCGGGTTCTCGCTGCCGTCCAGGGGGACCGGCCCGTAGGGCGGTTCGGTGCCTGCCAGCACGAGGACGCGGTCGCCGACGAGCAGCAGGTCGCTGCTCCAGTGGTTCTCGAGGCGGATCGTGTCGGTCAGCACGGCCTGCTCGCCCGACATGTCGATGTGGTGGAGGCGGTCGTCCTGGACCACGATGATCCGGTTGCCGTCGGTCTTGATCAGGTCGGGCTCGTCGATGCCGAGTTCCTGGACGTTGGTGCCCGAGTAGTCGACGCCCTCGACCATCGCACGGGACGCCACGCCGCCGTCGGCGACGGCCATCGACGGCCCCTCCATCATCATGGGCTCGGTCATGGCGGCGGCCTCCAGCACCACCGGACCGCCGTAGAAGCCGCCCCCGCCGAGGCCGTAGGGGCCGACACGTTCGGCGGCCTCGGCCCGCAGGTACACCAGCAGGTCCTCGCAGGCGGTGAAGGGGATCAGGCCACTGGTGAGCTGGACGTCGCCGATGTCGACGGTGGGGAGCGTGGTGGTCGTCGTCAGGCCGGTTGGCGGGGTCGTGCCCGAGAGGCCGGGGCCGTCGAGCGGGCCGGTGTCGCCGGCGCAGGCCGCCGACAGGGTCGCCACGGCGAGCAGCAGGGCGGTGAGGCGGCGCACGGTGTTCTGCGTCAGGTTCAACATGGTGGGGACGTCGGCTCCGGTGTCGGGTACGGGTTCCATCTCAGCAGGTCAGACGCCGCCGGCCACGGAGGTGGTTCCCGCCCGGCCGGAAAAAGCGTGTCCCGGGGACCCGGGAGCCGGGGTGGCCCGAGGTCAGGCGGTGGTCGGCAGCCAGCCGGCCCGGCCGGACTCGTACTCGGCTATCGCCGTCTCGTGCGACAGCGACAGGTCGATGTCGTCGAGCCCCTCCAGGAACCGCTCACGGGTGGCGGTGTCCATCGGGAACCCACACGAGATTCCCGCAGCGGGCGCCTCCAGGGTGAGGTTCCGCACGTCGACCGTGATCACGAGGTCGGGGTCGGCCTCCACGGCGTCCAGCAGAGCCTCGCCCACCTCGGCGGAAACCTGCACGGGCACGAGGCCGTTCTTGGTGCAGTTGTTGGCGAAGATGTCGGCGAACCGGGGCGACACGACCGCACCGAACCCGTACTGCTGGATCGCCCACACGGCGTGCTCCCGCGACGACCCGGTGCCGAAGTTGGGCCCGGCGACCAGCACCACGGCGCCGTCGTGGCGCTCGTCGTTCAGGACGAAGTCGCGGTTGTCGCGCCACTCCGAGAAGAGCCCCTTCTCGAAGCCGGTCCGCTCGACACGCTTCAACCAGTCGCTGGGGATGATCTGGTCGGTGTCGACGTCGGCACGACGCAGCGGGACAGCCGTGCCCGAGACGATCTCGACCGGTTCCATGTGCCCTGCCCCCTCAGGCCAGGTCGGCCGGGGTGGCGAACCTGCCGACGATGGCGGTGGCTGCGGCGACGGCCGGCGACACGAGGTGGGGGCGCCCGCCCCGCCCCTGGCGGCCCTCGAAGTTTCGGTTGCTGGTGCTGGCGCAGCGCTCGCCGGCGGCCAGCTTGTCGGGATTCATGGCCAGGCACATCGAGCAGCCCGGCTCCCGCCAGTCGAAGCCGGCGGCGGTCAGGATCGCGGGGATGCCCTCGGCCTCGGCCTGGGCCTTCACCGCACCCGAGCCGGGTACGACCAGCGTGCGGATGCCCTCCTTGACGTGACGGCCCGCGGCGACTGCGGCCACGGCCCGGATGTCTTCGATCCGGCCGTTGGTGCAGGACCCGATGAACACGGTGTCGATGGCGATGTCGCGGATCGGGGTGCCGGCGGAGAGCCCCATGTACTCGAGGGCCCGGGCCGCCGACTCGCTTGCGCCGGGATCGTCGATGTCGTCGGGGTCGGGCACCGAGCCGTCTATCCCTATGACCTGGCCGGGGTTGGTGCCCCACGAGACGTGGGGGACGATGTCGGCGCCGTCGAGCACGATCTCGTGGTCGAACACGGCGTCGTCGTCGGTCGCGAGGGCGAGCCAGTCGGCGACGGCGGCCTCCCAGTCGGCGCCTTCTGGTGCGCGGGCACGGCCCCTCAGGTACTCGAACGTGGTGTCGTCGGGGGCGATCAGCCCGGCCTTGGCTCCGGCCTCTATCGACATGTTGCAGACAGTCATGCGGCCCTCCATGGAGAGGTTCACGATGACGTCGCCGCGGTACTCGATGATCGAACCGATGCCGCCTCCGGTGCCGAGGCGGCCGATGATCGCCAGGATCACGTCCTTGGCCGTGGAGCCGTCGGGCAACTCGCCGTTGACGGTGACCGCCAGGGTGCCGGGCCGCTGCTGGGGCAGGGTCTGGGTGGCCAGGACGTGTTCGACCTCGCTGGTTCCGATGCCGAACGCCAACGCGCCGAACGCCCCGTGGGTGCTGGTGTGGCTGTCGCCGCACACCACGGTCATGCCGGGCAGGGTCAGGCCCATCTCGGGGCCGATGACGTGGACGATGCCCTGGCCCGGGTCGCCCATGGCGTAGAGGGGGATACCGAACTCGTCGCAGTTGGCTCGCAGGGTCTGGATCTGGCGTCGGCTGACGGGGTCGGCGATCGGCTGGTCGATGTCGACCGTTGGGACGTTGTGGTCCTCTGTGGCGAGCGTCAGGTCGGGGCGGTGCACGGTTCGGTCGGCCATGCGCAGGCCGTCGAACGCCTGGGGTGACGTGACCTCGTGGACGAGGTGCAGGTCGATGAACAGCAGGTCCGGCTCGCCCTCGGCGGAGTGCACGACGTGGCGGTCCCACACCTTCTGGCTGAGGGTCTTCCCGGGCATTGATGGCTCCTCGTTGGCAGCACCGTAAGGCTACGTCCGTGAGTAGGCCGCTCCTGCTCCCGTTGACACTTCCTCTTCCGGCATTCCCCGGTCGTCGCCCGTTCCTGCTCCCGTTGTCTCTCCTTCCCCGCTCTTCGCCCGTTCTTCGCTGTCCCTCCGATCCTGCATCTGGCGGTCGGCTTCGCATACGCGTACCCGGGTAGAGGGATCTCTGTCGCTTGTCCCTGTGGTAGCCGGATCGGAAGAACGGCGGTTTCGGGTACGGATGAGCGAGCTTCAGCGAGCGAACCGTGCCCGGCGACGCCTCCAACCTCGGGAGGATGGGCGACCAGGGAGAAGGTCCCTAGGCCGCTCGGGCACGACTCACGAGGTCGCGGATGCCGTCCAGGTCCAGTGCCCCCATGTGGCCGAGCACCGTGCCGTCGGCCGTCACCACGATCATCGCCGGTTGGCCCAGCACGCCGAAGCGGGCCCACACGGGTCCGTAGTCGGCGATGTTGGGGAACGAGCCGATTCCCCACTCGTCGACGGCGTGCCCGGGGTCCTCGCCGGGGCTTAGGCCGGCCACCCCGATAAGGGTGTAATCCCCGGACCTGGCTGCCTCGACGACCGTCGGGGCTTCGGATTTGCAGATCGGTCAGGTGGGTGCCCAGAACCAGAAGAGGGTGTCGCCGCCGGCGAGGTCGGCGCCCCTGAACGTGCCGCCTCCGATCAGGTCGGCCTCGAAGTCCAGGATGGCGGGGACCGTCGGGGACGCGGCTGTCGTGGGCGCTGCCGTCGTTGGAGCTGCGGTGGTGGATGCTGGTGCCACCACGGTTGCCGGCGATGGGGTGGGGGGCGGCGCGGACGAGTCCTGTCCGCCGCCACAGGCCGTGAGGAGGACGAGTCCCATGAGGCCCGCAGGCAGAATCGCCGAACAGCGCATGGCGCGACCCTAAGCCGTTACGGTCCACGGTGTGAGCACGCGCCTGCTGATCCTCGCAGCACTGCTGTGCGGCCTGGCGCTCCTGGCGGCGTTCGCCGTGCAGGTGTCGGTGGCGGGCTGACACGACCGGGAACCGGAGCTGTAGAGGGTGAGCCTGTACCTGTGACGCAAAGTCATGACCTGGTGGTGGTCGGCGGGGGGCCCGCCGGTTACGCGGCTGCCCTGTACGGCGCCGCTGCGGGGCTCGACGTGGGTCTGGTCGAGGAGCACCGCATCGGCGGCACCTGCCTGCACGTGGGCTGCATCCCGGCCAAGGAACTGCTCGAGACGGCGTCCGTTCTGCGAACCGTGAGGGGCGCTTCGGCGTTCGGGGTGGGGACGGGCGACGCTGAGCCGACGGTGGACCTGGTCGTCAGCCAGCAGCGCAAGCAGGGGGTGATCGACCAGCTGGTCAAGGGCCTCGGGTCCCTGTTGTCGGGTCGCAATGTCACGGTCTACGACGGCACCGGTCGTCTCGGGGTGGACCACACGGTCACGGTCCAGAGCCGTTCCGATGGCGGGTCGACGCTGGTGCAGGCCGACCATGTGATCCTCGCTACCGGCTCGTCGCCCCGCACGATCGGCGGGTTCGAGGTCGATGGCGAGCTGGTGGTCACGAGCGATGAGTTGTTGTCGATCACCGAGGTGCCCGGGCGGGTGGCGGTGATCGGTGGTGGCGCCATCGGTTGCGAGTTCGCCTCGATGCTGTCCGACTTGGGTTCTGCGGTGACGCTCCTTGAGGCGCTGCCGGAGATCCTCGTGGGTTGCGACGCCGACGTGGCCAAGACGGTCCGCCGGTCGTTCCGGAAGCGTCGTATCGACGTGCACACGGGTGTCTCCGTGAGCGGGCATGAGCCGGCGGCTGGTGCGACCACCGTCAGCTACGGCAGTGGGGCCGACCCCGCCGCCGAGCAGGTCGAGGTGGATCTGGTCGTGATGGCCGTGGGCCGCTGGCCCCGGGGCGACTCCGCGGGGCTGGTCGGAACCCGCGTGGTCGTGGACGACCGGGGCTTCATCCAGGTCGACGACAGGCTGCGAACCGGCGAGCCCGGCGTCTATGCGGTGGGCGACGTGATCTCCACGCCCCAGTTGGCCCACGTGGGGTTCGCCGAGGGCATGTTCGCCGTCAGGGACCTGCTGGGCGAGTCGCCCGCGCCCCTCGACCCCGAGACTGTCCCGTGGTGCATCTACTCGCATCCCGAGGTGGCCTTCGCCGGCATGACCGAGGAGGCGGCCCGGGCGGCGGGCCACGAGGTCGTGGTCTCCTCGCACCGGTTCGCCGGCAACGGCCGGGCGATGATCGTGGGCGACACCGAGGGCCTCGTGAAGGTGGTCGCCGAGGTCGGTCCGGACGGGCGGGCCGGCCGGATCCTGGGCGTTCACCTGGTGGGCCCGTGGGTCACCGAGCAACTGGGTCAGGCCTACCTGGCCGTGAACTGGGAGGCCACGGTCGACGACGTGGCCGCCCACATCCAGCCCCATCCGACGCTCAGCGAGCTGTTCGGCGAGGCGGTGCTCTCGCTGACGGGCCGCTCGCTGCACGGCTGAGGCGGTGACCTGATGGCCGACGTCCTGCTTCCCCAACTCGGTGAGGCCATCACCGAGGGCACCATCACCCGCTGGTTCAAGCAGGTCGGCGACACCGTGAGGCTGGACGAGCCGCTCTACGAGGTTTCGACCGACAAGGTCGACTCCGAGGTGCCGTCGCCGTTGGAGGGCGTCCTGCTCGAGATCGTGGCCAACGAGGGCGCGGTCGTCGAGGTGGGGGCGCTGCTGGCCCGTATGGATGCCGGGGACGGTGCCGGTAGCGATGCCGTGACCGCCGAAGCCGCTGCCGAGGTGGCCCCACCGCCTGCTGCCGCATCCAGCCGCGAACCTGCCGTTGCCGTACCCGCCCCACCACCCGCCCCGCCACCGGCGCAACCCACCGGCGCAACCCGGCTGCTCTCGCCGGTCGTCCGCCGCCTCCTGGCCGACCACGGCCTGGATCCGGCCCGTGTGACCGGCACCGGCCTGGGCGGCCGGATCACCCGGGCCGACGTCGAGAGGTTCCTGCGCGAGAACCCCGATGTGGCGGAGCCCTTCAACCCGATCCGGCGCCGCACCGGCTCGCACATGGTGGCCTCCAAGTCCACGTCGCCCCATGTGCTCACCGCCATGGAGGTCGACTACGAGGGCGTGGAGACCGTCAGGCAGGCCCACCGCGCCGCTTGGAGGGAGGCCGAGGGCTCCAGCCTCACCTACCTGCCGTTTATCGTCCGGGCGGTCGTGGAGGCCATTGCCGACTATCCCAGGATCAACGCCAGCGTGGGCGACGACGAGCTGATCGTGCACGGCGACGTGAACCTGGCCGTGGCCGTCGACCTGGACTTCCAGGGTCTGGTGGCGCCGGTTCTACGCAGGGTCGACAGCCTCTCCCTCACCGACATTGCCCGCGGCATCGTGGACATGGCCGGTCGGGCCCGGTCCAGGCGGTTGGTCCCCGACGACCTTGCCGGCGGCACGTTCACGGTCACCAACCCCGGGCAGTACGGCACGATGTTCCAGTTCCCGATCATCAACCAGCCCCAGGTGGCGATCCTGTCGACCGACGGGGTGAGCCGCAAGCCCGTGGTCGTGGTCGACGAGGGCGGCGAGGAGTCCATCGCCATCCACTCCGTCGGGGTGCTGGCGCTGGCCTGGGACCACCGTGCCTTCGACGGCGCCTATGCGGCGGCGTTCCTGGGGCGGGTGCGCCAGGTGATCGAGACCCGCGACTGGGAGACGGAGTTGTGACCGCCCCGGCCCCACCGGTGGCGCCGCGGCCCTTCCGGGTCCGCTGGCTGGGACGGGTCCGCTACCGCGACGCGCTGGCGCTGCAGAAGGGCATCCACGAGCACGGCGCCGACGACCACCTGCTCCTGCTCGAGCACCACGCCGTCTACACACTCGGTGTGCGGGCCGGCACCCGGAACCTGCTGGCACCGCCCGACGAGGTGGGCGCGGACCTGGAGCGTGCCGACCGGGGCGGCGACGTCACCTTCCACGGTCCGGGGCAACTGGTCGGCTACCCGCTGCTGCACCTGCCGGGCAAGCGGGGCGGCGGCATGGCCGACACCGTGGCCTATGTCCGCTCCGTCGAGGACCTGCTGATAGGGGTGTGCCGCGACCTGGGCCTCGACGACGTCGGGCGCCTCGATCCCTATCCGGGCGTGTGGGTGGAGCCGGACGGGCCCAACCCCCGCAAGGTGGCGGCCATCGGCGTCAGGCTCACCCGGGCGCGCACCATGCACGGCTTTGCCCTGAACGTGGACCCCGACCTCTCCTACTTCGACCGCATGGTGCCGTGCGGCATCGCCGAGCACGGGGTCACGTCGCTGGCGGCCGAGGGGGTCGACACCACCATGGCCGACGTGGTCGACCTGGTCGTCGAGCGGGCCGCGGAGCTCTGGGCGAAGGGTCCAGTAGAGCGGTCGGACGTGGCGTGGCGTCACCGGTCGGGCGACCTGAGTGCCTTCAGCCGCGGCGCGGGTCCGGGCGGCCGGCCTCCGGTGGGGCGCAAGCCCGAGTGGATGCGGGTGCACCTCGACACCGGGCCCGGGTACCGGCGCCTCAAGGGCCTCATGCGCGAGAAGAACCTGGTGACGGTCTGCGAGGAGGCCGGCTGCCCGAACATCTTCGACTGCTGGAACGACGGCACGGCCACGTTCATGATCAACGGCGAGCGCTGCACCCGGGCGTGCGGGTTCTGCCTTGTCGACACCAGGCGCCCCGACGGGCTGGACCCGGGCGAGCCGGGGCGCGTGGCAGAGGCGGTCTCTGACATGGGCCTCGTACACGCCGTGGTGACGGCGGTGGCCCGCGACGACCTGTCCGACGGCGGGGCGTCGGCCTTCGTGGCGACCGTGGAGGCGATCAGGGCCGCCAACCCGGGTACGGCCGTCGAGGTGCTCATCCCGGACTGCAAGGGCGACCCCGATGCGCTGGCGGCGATCTTCGACATCCGGCCCGACGTGCTGAACCACAACATCGAGACCGTGGCCCGCCTCCAGCGCCGAGTGCGGCCGTCGGCTGGGTATGCCCGCAGCCTTTCCGTGCTGGCCAGGGCGAAGGCGGCGGGGCTGACCACCAAGTCGTCGATAATCGTGGGGTTGGGCGAGACCGACGCCGAGGTCGACGCCTGTCTGGCTGACCTGGCCTCGGTGGGTTGCGACATAGTCACTATCGGCCAGTACCTGCGGCCCACCACCAACCACCTGCCCGTCGAGCGCTGGGTGGAGCCCGAGGTGTTCGGGCGTTGGGCGTCGGTCGGCGAGGACCTCGGCATAGCCCACGTCGAGGCCGGCCCGCTGACCCGGTCCAGCTACCACGCCCGCCAGGCGGCCGCCGCCGTGGCCGTGCCCGTGGCGCTGGGCAGCCGGTAGGGCCCGGCGCGGTTGCCCCGCCCAACTGCCCATAGCCTGACGCAGTGTTCGCCGAGCGCCTGGACCGTGCAAGGGTCGCCATGACCCAGCAGGGCGTCGACACCCTGCTGCTCTCCGTGGGTGCCGACCTGCCCTACTTCTGTGGCTACGAGGCCATGCCCCTCGAGCGCCTCACCCTCCTCGTCGTGCCCAGGGAGGGCGACGCCCACCTGATCGTGCCGTTCCTGGAGGCTCCCCGGGTGGTCGAGCGCCCCGGCGTGTTCGACCTCGTGCCGTGGCGGGATGGCGAGGATCCGATCGTCCTGGCCGTCGACCTGATCGGTGCGGCGGGAACGGCTGCCGTGGGCGACCAGACCTGGGCGGGCTTCCTGGTCGACCTCGTGGCGGCCCTGCCCGGCACCCGGTTCGTGCGGGCGTCGGAGGTGACGGCGCCGATCCGCTCCGTCAAGGACGCAGCCGAGGTCGAGGTGCTGCGGGCGGCCGGAGCCGCCGTGGACCGCATAGCCGCCGACCTGCAGGCCGGTGCCATCCCGCTGGTCGGGCGCACCGAGGCCGATGTGGCCGCCCAACTGGGTCGCCGGATACTCGACGAGGGCCACCACAGGGTCAACTTCACGATCGTGGCCTCGGGCCCCAACGCGGCGAGCCCGCACCACGAGGCCGGCGACCGGGTCATCAGGGCGGGCGAGGGCGTGCTGTTCGACTTCGGAGGCACCATGGTCGGTCCCGACGGCGTCGGCTACTGCTCCGACATCACCCGCTGTGTCCACACCGGCGAGCCGGCGCCGGGGTTCGCCGCGCTCTACGAGGTGCTCGTCGGTTCGCATGCGGCGGGCCTGGCGGCCGCCACGGTCGGCACCCCGTGCGAGGACGTCGACGCCGCGGCCCGGACGGTGATCGACGATGCCGGCTACGGCGAGTTCTTCATCCACCGCACCGGCCACGGCATAGGCGTCGAGGCCCACGAGCATCCCAACATCGTGGTCGGCAACAAGCTGCCCCTGGTGCCGGGCCACGCGTTCTCGATCGAGCCGGGCATCTACGTGCCCGATCGGTGGGGTGCACGCCTGGAGGACATAGTGGTCGCCACCGCCGACGGTCCGGACTCCATGAACCGGGCCGACCACCGGCTCGCCGTCGTCGACGGCTGACCGGAATGGCTGCCCCCCGACCCGGCCGACCCACCCGACGGCCGCCGACATGATCACCCTGGACGCCGCCACCGTGCTGCTCCAGTGGGCGGTCGGCGGCCTGTTCTTCCTCTGGGTGACCACCCGCCGCCGCGAGGTGGGCATCGGCTACGGCTGGCTGATGCGGGCCGTCTTCGGCCTCATGGCAGCAGGCGGCCTGGCGGTCGGACTGGTGTTCGACCCGGTGCCGGTCCGGGAGGTGGCGGCTGCCGGTGTGGTGCTGGCCACCGGCGGCGCCCTCGTGGCCTCGGTTGTCAGGCGGCGTGCCGGTGTAGCGGGCCACCGCGGTGTCGACCCCGACGGTGCCGAGTTCCCGCCGGTCCTGGACCTCGTCGCACCGGTGCTCGGCCTGGTCGCCCTGGTGGCCGCAGGCCTGGACGCAGGCGACCCGGCCCTGTTGTCGGTGTCACGCACCCTCGTGGGCGCCCTGTTCCTGGGAGCGGTGACCGACGCCATGCTGCTCGGCCACTGGTACCTGGTCCAGCCCGGCCTGGCCCGTGAGCCGCTTCTCGACCTTGTCCGCTGGTCGGGCATCACGTGGCCGTTCGAGTTGGCGGTGCTGCTCTGGCCGACCGGCATGGTGTCGGTCCTGAACGGGACGATCGACGACGGCTACAACGGCCTCCTGGGCTGGTTCTGGGCGGCGTGTGTGGTGACCACGATCGCCCTGGTTGTGCTCACCCGGGCCGCTCTCAGGGAGCGCCAGTACTCGGCGGTCATGGCGGCGACCGGCCTGCTCTACCTGGCCATCCTCACGGCCTTCGGCATGGACCTGGTGGCCCGTGCGGTCCTGGCCTGAGGGGGCAGGGTCCCGACATCGGGCCCCCCGGTAGGCTCGGCTGCCCATGGCGCCAGACTCCCCAGACTCAGACCGGTCACGGCGCGTCTACACGCGCGGCGGCGACGACGGTACGACGGCCCTGCTCTACGGCGGGCGGGTCTCCAAGGACTCGGTGCAGCCGACGGCCTTCGGCGACGTCGACGAGGTCCAGGCCTCCATAGGCATGGCCCGTGCCGCCGCCGGGCCCGAGTTGGCCGACATGCTCCTCGGCATCGAGCGCGACCTCTGGACGGTCATGGCCGAGCTGGCCTGCAACCCGGCCAGGCTGGACCAGTTGGATGCGTCCAGTGGCCGTCCGACCCAGGCGATGGTCGACCGACTCGAGGCGCTGATCGACGACGTCAGCGGCCGGTTCGATCCGCCGACCGAGTTCGTGGTGCCAGGCGAGAACGAGATCGCCGCCCGGCTGGATGTGGCCCGGTCGGTGTGCCGGAGGGCCGAGCGGTCGTCTGTGGCGGTGGCCTCCGACGGTTCTGTCGTTGTGCCGTACCTGAACCGCCTCTCGGACCTCCTGTGGACGCTGGCCCGCTGGCAGGATGGCGGGTCCCGCGTCACGAGGTCGGTTCCGCCGGCCGACTGAGCCCGGTCGCCCACCCACTCCCAGCCCACTCATAGCCCGCCCACTCCCGGAAGAGAGCACCACCATGGCCATCACGTTCACCACGGTTCGCCGTGCCCCGGCAGGGGCGGTCGTAGTCGCCCACGGCGTCACCACCGAGGCCCTGTCGGACGACTCGGGAGACGGCTCGGGTCACGGCTCGGGCGACGGCCTGCCCGACGGCCTCGACGGGAAGATCCTCGGGCGCCTCGGGTTCGAGGCCGAGGTCGGCCAGGTACAGGTCCTGCCCCTGGGTGACCGGCTCATCGCAGCGGTGGGCCTGGGCGCTGCCGGCGACGTGTCCACCGAGGTGGTCCGGCGGGCGGGCGCAGCCCTGGCGCGGGCAGCGCGCAGGCACGCCTCCGTGGCTGCCGACATCGCATCCGTGTCGGGCATCGACCAGGCCTCGGCCGCACGGGCGTTCGTGGAGGGCATGTCGTTGGCCGTCTACCGCTTCGGCTACAAGACGGGGTCGGACACCGCATCGAAGGACTCCCTCGCCAGGGTGGCGCTGGTGGGCAGCACGGCTGGCGGGGTGCGGGCAGGGGTAGAGGCGGGTGTCGCCATTGCGGGGGGCGTCGCTCTGGCCCGGGACTTCGTGAACGAGCCGGGTGGCAGCTTGGTCCCGTCGGTGTTCGCCAACAGGATCCGGCGACTGGCCACCGCGAAGGGGATCACGGTCAAGGTGCTCGAC
>DQOF01000189.1 GCA_015658775.1 Acidimicrobiia bacterium
AATGCTGGGAGGGATGCGTGGAGGACGGCGCTGGACCGGGCGTATTCAACAGCTGGTCCTCTCGACCACGTAGCGGTCGCCCAGCATCGTGAGCCTGTGACGGTTGCCGGGCACCGCCGGATCGCCCGAGTCGTAGCCTGCGTCACCCGCCCACAGGGCCACTGGCCCGTCGTCGGTGCGGACCATACGGGTCTCGTAGAACCGGGGCGCCATCTCGTCGAGGGCGCTGAGTGCCTCGTCGGTGCTGTGCCAGGTGGCCAACAGGTCCAGGCTCATCCATGTCGGTGGCGCCAGCTCGATGTCGCCCTCGTCCCGGCGTGCCATGGCCGTGGTCGGCGACATCCAAGCGTGGTCGGTTATCTCGCCGTCGTCTATCGCGACGTCGCCCGCCTCTCCGGGAGCCGCACGGGTGGCGAAGAAGAAGGTGGAGAACCGCTTGGGCGTCATCGGCGGTGGCACCCAGTGCGAGAACCACACCAGCGTGTCCGGGTCGACGGCGATGTCGGCCTCCTCGGCGGCCTCGCGGACGGCGGCGGCCGATGCCGTGGCCAGCTCGTCGGGCTGTCCGTCGGCGTCCACGACAGCGTCCTCGTCGTCTATGCGGCCACCGGGGAACACCCACATGCCGCCGAAGGCGATCCTGGAGTTCTTTCGCAGCATCAGCACCTCCAGGTCGTCGTCCCGGTCCCTGAGGACCAGGACCGTTGCGGCCGGGATCAGCTCGGCAGTACCCCTCTCGGCGTGGCGCCTGGTCCAGGCGTCGTAGCGGCGGCTGTCACTGTGTTCGCTCACCCGATCACCCCGGCTTCCCTGAGGCTGTCGATGAGGTCGGCCCTGCCGGTCTCGGCCACGACCTCGTCCGTGTGCTGGCCCAGGGTCGGCGCCGAGAGTTCGCGCAGCTCTGCCGGCGTGCCGAGGAACCGGGCCGGGGGGCGGTGTTGGCGTATGCGCCCGGCTGCGGGGTGGTCGTGTTCGACGAACACCTCGTTGGCCACCACCTGTGGGTCCTCGGGTACCTCCTCGACCGACAGCACGGTGCCGAACGGGACGCTGTTGGCTTCCAGAGCCGCCTCGGCCTCTGCGAGCGTGAAACCCGTGGCGTTGCGTCGTATCTCGGCGTGGACGAGGCTGACCTTCGGGCGGTTCCGGAGACGGTCGGTGATGCGGGCGATGTCGGGGTCCGAACTGTCGACGCCGAATGCGGCGGCCAGCCCGTGGAATTCGGTGTCGTTGGGGGCTGCCACGGCTACGAACCCGTCGGTCAGCACCAGGGCCGTGTTGTTGGCTGCCACCGACTGGGGCCCGGAGTGGTCGCCGTCCAGGATCACCTCGTGTTCGGCGCCGTCGACGAAGAGGAAGGCGATGCAGGCGTCAAGCATCGAGAGTTGGATGTGCTGGCCACCTGCACCCCTCTGGCGGGCGAGGAGGGCGGCGGTCACGGCCTGGCAGGCGGTGTAGGCGGTGAGCTTGTCGGCGGCCAACTGGCGCAGGAAGGTGGGCTTGTCGTCGTTCAGGCCAGTCTGGTTGTCGGCCATCCCGGATTGGGCCTGTACGGCGGTGTCGTAGACCCTGCGGTGCGTGTAGGGACCGGTGGTCCCGAATCCGGTCAGGTCCGCGTAGACGAGGTCGGGGTTGACGGCCGCCATGTCGGCGTACGCCACGCCGAGCCGTTCGGCGACACCGGGCCTGAAGTTCTGGACCATGACGTCGGCGTCGGCGACCAGGTCGCGCAGGATTGCCAGGCCGTCGTCCTGGCGCAGGTCCAGCACGATCGACCGCTTTCCCCGGTTGGCCACCTGGAACATGGCCGAGATGCCCCCGACCGACGTGCCGATCCAGCGCACCAGGTCGCCCAACGGTGCCTGTTCGACCTTCACGCACTCGGCGCCCTGGTCGACGAGCATGCCCGCGGCCAGTGGACCGGTGATGGCTATGGAGATGTCGACGATCCGGATGCCGTCCAGGGGGCCTGGCATGGGCCGACGGTAGCCCGGCCGACGGGTTGCCTCCCCAGCGGGTGTGGTAGACGGGACCGCACCCGGGCGGCCCGCGGAGGCGGCCGGGGGGACCGACGCTGGGAGGCGACACGGGATGCGGGAACTCGACGGCAGGGTCGCGGTGGTGACTGGGGCCGCCAGCGGCATCGGCCTTGCCATGACCGAGGCGTTCCTGGCTGAGGGGATGAGCGTGGTCATGGCCGACGTGCAGGAGGACGCCCTCACGGCCCGGGCCTCCCGCCTGGAGTCGGCGGGCGCTCCCGTGCTCGGTGTGCTCTGCGATGTGACCGATCCGGCGGCGGTCCAGGCGTTGGCCGACGCCACTCTCGACCATTTCGGTGGTGTGCACGTGCTGTGCAACAACGCGGGGGTGGGTCCGACCGGGCCGATGCTCTTGACCACGCCCACCGAGTGGCAGTGGCTGATCGCCGTCAACGTGCTCGGCGTCGCATACGGGGTGACCACGTTCGCTCCGCTGATGGTCGAGGCTGGCGAGGGCCACATCGTGAACACGGCATCCCAGGCCGGGCTCATGACGACCGGGGTACTCGGCATGTACTGCGCCAGCAAGCATGCCGTGGTCGGCCTCTCGGAGTCCCTCTACCGGGAGTTGGAGGAGACGCCGGTCGGGGTGTCGTGCCTCTGCCCCGAGCTGGTCAGCACCGGGATCTTTGACTCGGAACGGAACCGGCCCGGATGGGTGGAGGTCGACGAGGGCCACGACGGCGCCGACCCGATGCTGCGCGAGGTTCTGGCTGTGCGGGGCATCGGCCCTGGCGAGGTGGCTGCAGCGGTGGTTGAGGCGGTCAGGGCCGACCGGTTCTGGGTGTTCACCCACGACGTCACGCTGCCCCAGGCGATGCGGCGCTTCGACGACCTGCAGGCCGGAAGGAACCCGTCGGGGGGCGGATAGGGGTCCGCCGGGTGTCAGAGACGGGTGTTAGCCCGGTGTCAGAAGGGCGCCCGGTCGGTCCAGGCGGTCTCCTCGCGTAGCCGGCGGCTTCGCCAGCCCGTTTCCGTGCGCTCCAGGTCATGGTGGTACCAGCCGCCCGTGAACCAGGTCTCGCCGCCCTCGAGGCGCATCGGGTTGTAGAACACGGCCTTCACGGTCGCCGAGTCGCCGTCGATCCCGATGTCCAGGTTGGAGACGAGGTGCTGGGTCATCTCGAACATCGCTAGCGTCCTGTCCAGGAAGTCGACCACCTCGTCGACGCCTCCCGCTATTCCGCCGGCCGACGTGTAGTCGATGTGGGCGTCGTCGGTGAACACCGACCGGTACAGGTCCCAGTCCCGTGTGTCCACCGCCGTGGCGTACCGCGTCAGCAGGTCCCGGATGTGGATCCGATCGGTGAGGGCCTGCTCGTCCATGGGCCGCGGACCCTACCCCCCCGCCCGGTTGGCCCGTCGGTGGGGATGTCGTCGTACAGTCGCGGAATGCGCCTCGATGAGATCGACCTGTCCGACGTCGAGGGGTTCTGGACCCTGCCGATGCCCGAGCGGGAGGCGGCGTTCGCCACGCTGCGCCGTGAGGACCCGCTGCGGTTCTTCGAGGAGCACGACATCGAGTTCCTTCCCGCGGGCCCCGGCTACTGGGCGGTCACCCGCCATGCCGACGTCATAGAGGCGAGCCGCCACCCGGAGTGGTTCTGTTCGGGCCGGGGAACGAACATCCCCGACCTGCCGCCCGAGTTCAGCGAGTTCTTCGGTTCCATGATCGGCATGGACGACCCCCGGCATGCCCGCCTGCGCAAGATCGTGTCGGCCGGGTTCACGCCGCGCATGATGAAGAACCTGGAGGCACACGTCGAGGACACCGCAGCGTCGATCATCGACAACGTGGCGGGCCTGGGCGGGTGCGACTTCGTGAGCGAGGTGGCGTCTCGGCTGCCCCTCGTCATCATCTGTGAGTTGATGGGCATAGACCCCGACCTCCACGACGAGGTGTTCAGGCTCTCCAACATCGTGCTCAGCCAGGGGGATCCCGAGTACTTCACCGAGGGCGAGGACCCCCTGGGCGCCTTCCTGGCCGCCGGGGCCGGCCTGGCCGAGGTCATGAACCAGACCGCCGAGGCTCGCCGGGGCGGTGACGGCGAGGACCTGACCACGACCCTGGTGAACGCCGAGGTGGACGGTGAGCGGCTCAGCCCCGAGGAACTGGCCTCGTTCTTCGTGCTGCTCTGCGTGGCGGGCAACGAGACGACCCGCAACGCCATCACCTGGGGCCTCGACTTCCTGACCCACAACCCCGACCAGCGTGATCGCTGGCTGGCCGACATCGACGGTGTCACGCCGACCGCCGTGGACGAGATCGTGCGCATGGCGAGTCCGGTCATCCACTTCCGCCGGACGGTGACGACCGACGGGGTCCGCCTAGGCGACCGGGAGTTCCGCGCCGGGGACAAGGTGGTGCTCTGGTACAACTCGGCCAACCGCGACGAGGACGTCTTCGACGACTCCGACGGGTTCGACGTCACCCGCGACCCGAACCCCCATCTGGGCTTCGGCGGGCCGGGACCGCACTTCTGCATGGGGGCGCACCTGGCCCGGCGCGAGGTGTCCGTGCTCTTCAGGCACCTCCTGCAGCGCCTGCCCGACATCCACGCCACGGCGGAGCCCGACCGGCTGCGCTCCAGCTTCGTGAACGGCGTCAAGCACCTGCAATGCGCGTACACGCCCGCCTGAGGGGCGGGTGCGGGAGGCGGGGCCTCAGAGGCCGGGGTGGCGCTGACCCACCAGCGCCGACATCCCGTCCCGCCACGTGACCGAGCACGGCCCGGTGACGGCCAGGCGCCGGTCGTTCGTGCACGCCGACCCGGCCTGGGTGCCGGGCATGTCGTGGTGGGCGATCACAGGTTGGCGGCCGGTGAGGCTGCCGAAGTAGGCGCACCAGTCCTCGGCGGTGACCGTCTCGTCCCCACCCCAGTTCACGACCGTGGCCGGTACGGCGGCGGCCTCCAGCATCGGCGCCACCTGGGCGTCCAGGTCGTCCTGGTGTATCGGGGAGTACGGCGACGGTGCCGGTGCCCGCAGGTGCACGGTCTCGCCGGCGACTACCGAGTCGAGGTGGTACGCGGGCAGGCCGCCGCCGGGTCCGTAGCTGGCGTTGATGCGGGCGATGGTGGTGGGCAGCCCCAGGTGGCGGGCCATCGTGCGGGCCACGGCCTCCTGGGCGATCTTGGAGATCGAATAGGTCGGGGAGTGTCCGGCGTGTGCGTCGCCAAGCGGGTCGGTCTCGGCGAAGGCGTGCAGTGGATCGGGGTCGGGTGCGTAGACGGAGCAGGTGGAGGCGATGAGGGCGGCCTCGGCGTTGCGGCAGTGGGCCATGAGCAGCCCGGTCGCCTCGGCGTTGGTCCGGATCGCCCGGTCGTAGTCGGTTCCGGGCCCCTGCCAGGCGGCGAAGTGGACGAGGTGTGTGAAGTCGTCGGGCAGGTCTCCGAGGTCGCCTGCGGCGAGGTCGGCGGTGTGCGGGATCACGCCGATGGCCTCTGCCTCCTCCCGGCTGCCGTCACGGGTGTACCGGGCGACGCCCCAGACCTCGTTGTCGTGTGCCAGGTGGCGGGCCATCGGGCGGGCGATCTGGCCGGTGAGTCCGGTAATCAGGATCTTCCGGTCGCTGAGCACCTCCAGAGAGTAGGTGGTGGCCCCTCACGGAACAGCGGTCGGGTATGGCACCATGGGTCGGTCCGCCGTCCACCCGAGCCGGTTTCGACGGTTCCCACCGGGCCGTTCCAACCTCCTGCGTGAGGATCGTATCTGTGCCCACGGGTAGGGTAGCGCAGACAATCTGACGGCTCGTCAGATCAGCGACAGGATCCAACCGCCATCGGGAGCACAGCTTGGCCGGACACCTCGCAGGCAGGAACATCGCCGTCACCGGCGGCGGCAACGGCATCGGCCGGGCCACGGCCCTCCTGTGTGCCGCCGAGGGGGCCAACGTTGTCGTCGCCGACTACGGCGTGACCCTCGACGGCAGGGACCCGTCCAGCGACGTGGCCGACGGCGTGGTCGCCGAGATCCGGGCGGCCGGGGGCACTGCCATCGCCGTGGCGGGCGACGTCGGCGACATGGTGGTGGGCCAGCGGATCATCGACACTGCGGTCGAGAACTGGGGGTCGATCGACGGGGTGGTCTGTGTGGCGGGCATCGTTCGTGAGCGGATGCTGTTCAACATGGGCGAGGACGAGTTCGACGACGTGGTCCGGGTGCACCTGAGGGGCCACTTCAGCCTCTACCGGGCGGCGTCGGCGGTCATGCGCAAGCAGGAGACAGGTGGCAGCCTCGTCGGCTTCACGTCGGGTGCGTTCGTGGCATCCACGGCCCAGGCCAACTACTCGGCGGCCAAGGGCGGCGTCGTGTCGCTGACGCGCAGTGCCGCCTTCGCCCTGCGCAGGTACGGCATCAACGCCAACTGCATCGCACCGGTGGCCATGACCCGCATGGCCGACAACGTGCCGTTCGAGATGGAGGCGGGCGGGCCCGAGGCCATCGCACCGCTGGCCGTGTACCTGCTGTCCGATGCCGCCCGCCACATCACGGCGCAGATCTACACGTGCACCGGTCGGCGCATCTCGGTGTGGAACCAACCTGTCGAGATCCGCGACATGGTGGCGGCCGACGGCGTTTCGTTCACGGTCGACGAGATCGTGCGCGACCTGCCCGACACCATCGGCCACGAGGAGATGCCGATGTTCGCCGACCTGGAACGGCGCATGAAGGAGATGGAGGAGCGAAAGGCTTCGGATGCCGCGGCCGAGCCGGCGGATGGGGCAGGCTCTCAGGCATGACGCCGTCTGGCCCACCGCACGCCGATCCACCGCAGGCCGACCCACCGCAGGCTCGCCCGCCGGAGTACCCCGAGGGCCACGGCCTGCTCGACGGCAGGGTCGTCGTGATAACCGCCGCGGCCGGTGCAGGCATCGGCTTCGCCGCAGCCAGGCGATGCGTCGAGGAGGGTGCCACGGTGGTGGTCTCCGACATCCACGAGCGGCGCCTCGCCGAGGCCGTCGACGCCCTGGCCGAGGTGTGCGGCACACGTCCCCTGGCACGCATCTGCGATGTCACAGTCGAGGACGACGTGCGGGCCCTGTTCGATGCAGCAGTCGAAGGGCACGGCCGGGTCGACGTGGTCCTCAACAACGCCGGCCTGGGTGGCGACAGTCCGCTGGTCGAGATGGACGACGACGAGTGGCACCGGGTGCTCGACGTCACCCTCACCGGCACCATGCGGTGCACAAGGGCGGCGCTGCGGCTGATGGTCCCGCAGGGCTCGGGGGTGATCGTGAACAACGCCTCGGTCGTGGGCTGGCGTGCACAGACCGGACAGGCCCACTACGCGGCGGCCAAGGCCGGGGTCATGGCCCTGACCCGCTGTGCGGCCATGGAGGCGGCCGGGGCCGGGGTCCGCGTCAACTGCGTTGCGCCCAGCCTGGCCATGCACCCCTTCCTCTCCAGGACCACCAGCCAGGAACTGCTCGACTCGCTGGTGGAGGACGAGGCCTTCGGTCGGGCCGCCGAGCCGTGGGAGGTCGCCAACGTGATGGTCTTCCTGGCCAGCGACTACTCGTCCTACATGACCGGCGAGGTGGTGTCGGTCTCCAGCCGGCACCCGTAGGCGGGCGGGCTCAGGACAGGCGCCACTCGGCCTCGGGGTCGGGTCCCGGCTCTGCGGTCACCCTGTCGCCTCGGGCCAGCGCCAGGAGGTGGGCGAACACCGAGGCCCCGGCGGCCCTGTGCAGGTTCTCGTCGACATCGGCGTACATCTCGGCCACCAGCGAGGCGATCGTGCGTGGCCCGCCGGCCAGTCCCGCCAGGATCTGGCGCTCCCGGTCCTCGCGGTGGGAGATGAGTGCCGCCACGTGCGGGATCGGGTCGGTGATGGCAGGTCCGTGGGTGGGCCTGTAGGTGGATTCGGTGCGGTCCAGCAGCCGCCGCAGGTTGGCCAGGTAGTCGAACAGGTCACCGTCAGGGGCCGGGATCACCGAGGTCGACCAGCCCATCACGTGGTCGCCGGTGAAGAGGGTGCCCTCCTCTGCCAGGGCGAAGCAGACGTGGTTGGAGATGTGCCCGGGAGTGTGGAGGCACTCGAAGGTGAAGCCGTCGCCGGCCACGACGTCGGTGTCGACCACAGCCACGTCGGGAACGAAGTCGAGGTCGCCGCCGCCCTCGCCGTCGCTGGACTCCGGCTCATCGCCTGCCGCGATGGCCCGCCTCACCCGCTCCTCGTGGGCCCGGATGGCTGCGGCGGGGTGCGGGCCGAACCCGTAGGTGGTGGCACCCGTGGCGGCCTGGACGGCAGCGGTGGCCGGCGAGTGGTCGGGGTGGGTGTGGGTGATGAGCAGGTGCGTGACGGTCTGGCCCTCGACGGCTCGCAGCAGGGCCCCGACGTGGGCGTCGTCGGCGGGTCCGGGGTCGATGATCGCCACCTTCCCGCCCGACGGCGGACCCACGATGAAGGTGCCGGTCCCGTGGTAGGTGAACCGGGACGGGTTGGGGGCCACGATGCGCCGCACGAGCGGCGACACCTGTTCGACCTCGCCGTAGGGGGGCGGGTCTTCAGCCAGAAAGGGAACTTCCATGGCCGAGATCCTGCCCGCTGGAGGGGGTGGGGGGTATGTCGGGCAGGATTCCGGTCAGGTGGATGTTCAGGTGGCGCACTCCGAGGCGCCGATCTCGGCGGCGTAGGGGCCCGTCTCGTCGTAGTCGACGTAGTACCCGGGACCGTCCTCCGGGGTCGGGAACACGTCGAGGTCCTTCAGTCCGGCCGCCACGCCCTTGGGACCGCCGGACCGCTCCAGCCACGAGTGGAACGTCTCGCCGGCCTGGCGCTCTCCGGTGAACCGGCGCACGACGCGCACGGCGGCCTCGGGAGCGTTCTTGGCCGGCAGGCGCAGGGCCTTCTGGCCGAAGTGGATCTGCTCCTGTCCGACGTAGCCACCCAGCAGCATCTGGTAGCCGGGGGCGGACTGGCCGTGGGCCCGGCGCTCGGCGCCGAAGAAGCCGATGTCGGCGGCGTGGTGCTGTCCGCAGCTGTTGGTGCAGCCCGAGATGTTGATGCGTACCCCGCCCACCTCGGCGAGGCCGGCCTCTTCGAGGGCGTCGCCGATTGCGCCGGCCAGGCCACGGCTCTGTGTGACCGCCAGGTTGCAGGTGTCGGCGCCGGGGCATGCCACGACGTCTCGCACCAGTTCGGCGCCGGGCTGGGCCATGTCGGCCGCCACGAGGCGGTCGTAGAGGGCGGGCAGCTGGTCCTCGGTGAGGTCGCGGATCACGAAGTTCTGCCGGTTGGTGACCCGTACGTCGGCGTCGAACTCTCTCACTATGGCCGCCGTGGCCCGGAACTGGTCGCCGGTGATGTCGCCCAGCTTGCACCAGGCGTATGCGGAAACCGTGCCGTTGGCGGCGCCCCGCACCACGTTGGCCTCGGCCCAGCGGTCGTACGGGGACTTGGCGCCCAGTGTGACGTGCACACCGTGGCCCATGGGCGTCGGGGTGACGCCGGCTGCCACTCCCGCCGGGGCGTCACCGAGTTCGGCGACCACCTCGGGGATGCCTCCCGGCCACGTGGCCGAGGCCGGAAGCAGCTTGCGGGCGGCGAACACCCGCCTGCGCACCTCGTCGATTCCGAGCTGGTCCACGACCCACTTCATCCGGGCACGCAGCTTGTTGTCGCGGTTGCCGGTCTGCTCGAAGACCCGCAGCACCGCCTCGAGGGTCGGCAGCAGGTCTTCGCGGGAGGTGAAGTCCTCGAGGGCCAGCGCGGGGAAGGGCGTGGTGCCCAGCCCGCCGGCGATGTACACCCTGAAGCCCTGTTCGACGCTGCCGTCGTCGAACGTGCGCGTGGTGGCGATCACGCCGGCGTCGTTGAACATGGCCTGTCCGCAGTCGGTGTCGCAGCCCGAGAAGTTGATCTTGAACTTGCGGGGCAGGCGCTGGGCCAGGGGGTTGCGCACGAAGTGCCTGTACGCCGCCTCCGCCCAGGGGCTGATGTCGAGCACCTCGAACGGGCATGCGCCCGCCAGGTGGCAGCCCTGCACGTTGCGCACGGTGTCGCCGCACGCCTCGCGGGTTGTCAGGCCGACGGACGCCAGTTGCCACATCACCTCGGGTATGTCGGACAGCTCCACGAAGTGGAACTGGATGTTCTGCCGGGTGGTGATGTGGCCCCATCCCCGACTGTGGCTCTCGACGACGGAGCCCAGCAGGTCGAGCTGGTCGGCCGTCATGGCGCCGTAGGGGACCTTGACGCGCACCATCTGGCTGGTGCCGCCCTGGCGCTGGCCGTAGATGCCGTTGTTGAGGCGGAACACCCGGAACACGTCCTCGGGGATGCGACCTGCCTGGTAGCCGGCGAGCATCTCCTCGAACTTGGTGATGTCGGCCGCCATCTCCGGGTCGATCGGGGAGACGGTGATGGGGCTTGTCAGTTGTGCCACTTGACACCTCCATTGTCGTCGGCGAGTTGGGTGACGAGGTCTGAGAGGCCGCTGTCGGTCACGTCGAGCGCTGCGACGGTGCCGATGACAAGCACGGCGGGGGCCAGCACCGGAAGGCCCGGCAGTTCGCCGAGCGTGGTGCGCTTCACCCGCTGGTGGGGCGTCGTGGCGGATTCTATTGCCGCCACAGGTGTGTCGGCGGCGAGACCGCCCGCCATCAGCTGATCGGCGATGTGGGCTACCCGGGAGGCGCCCATGAGCACCACGAGGGTGGTGCCGAGTCGTGCGGCTGCCTCCCAGTCGATGGGGCGGTCGGCTGTCGGGTCCTGGTGGCCGGTGATGACGGTGAAGCCGCTGGCGTGGCCCCGCATGGTGACCGGGATGCCGGCGGCGGCGGGGCCGGCTATGGCGGAGGTGATCCCGGGAACCACCTCGACGTCGACGCCGGCCCGGCGGAGGGCCTCGGCCTCTTCGCCGCCCCGACCGAAGACGAACGGGTCGCCTCCCTTGAGGCGGACGACGGTGTCGGCTCGGCCTGCGGCAGCTACGAGCACGCGGTGTATCCGGTCCTGGGCGTCGGCCGGCCCGCCCGGGCGCTTGCCGACGTCGATCACCTCTGCCCACGGGGCGATCAGGTCGAGGACCCGTGGGTCGACAAGCCGGTCGTGGACGACCACGTCGGCGGTGTCGAGCAGGCGGGCGGCCTTCACGGTGAGCAGGTCGGGGTGGCCCGGGCCTGCGCCCACCAGGTACACGGTCATGACGCCAACTCCCGGAGGGCGGATTCCTGAACGGCAGGCAGCCCCAGCCCGGCCCGCAGCCGGCGACGGGCGGCGTCCAGGTCCCCCCGGCGGACCGTGTCGAGCAGGTCGTCGTCGAGCACCGTCTCCCAGGCTGCCGACTCGCTGGTGCCGTTGGCGTCGCGCAGTTCGTTGCGCACCTCGGCGGCCAGTTCCAGCACCCGGGCGTGTTCGGGGCCGATGTTGTCGAACAGGGTGCGGCGCAGCCAGGCGGCGACCGCCGGGCTGTGGCCGTTGGTGGACACGGTGATCTGCAGGTCGTCGTGCCTGGATACGGCGGGAAGCGTGAAGGAGCAGCGCTCCGGGTCGTCGGCGCTGTTCAACCACACGCCTGCCGCCTCGGCATCCCAGTGGACCTGCCCGTCGACGGACGGGTCGCCGGTGGCTGTCACGGCCAGGCGGTACGAGGCCACCTCGCCCCGGCGGTAGGGACGCTCGTGCCACCGCACCCTCGGGTTGTCGGCGATCTCGTCGACGGCCACGGGGGCGACCACGCTCACGTGGGCTCCGGCGGCGAGCAGGCCGGCGACCTTGCGGGCAGCCACCGGGCCGCCGCCCACCACGAGCGCAGGGCGGCCTGCCAGGTCCAGGTTGACGGGGTAGGGGTTGGTGCTCACGTGCTGGCGCTCACAGGTGGATGCCGCATTCGGTCTTGGTCGTGCCGGTCCAACGGCCGCTTCTGGCGCCGGCATCGGGCCGCTCGGTGCAGGGCCAGCATCCCACCGACTCGTACCCGTCGGCCAACAGCGGGTTCGAGATGATGTCGTTCTCTGTCATGTAGGCGGCCAGGTCGTCGGGGTTCCATGCGGCCATCGGGTTCACCTTGACGAGGCCACGCCGGTCGATCGAGACGATGGAGCTGTCGGCCCGGCCGGCGCTGTCGTCACGACGCAGGCCCGACAGCCAGGCAGTCCTGCCGGCCAGGGCACGTTCCAGGGGTGCGACCTTGCGGGCGGCGCAGCAGGCGTCGGTGCCGTTGGTCCAGAGGTCGGCGGCGGTCTCGCCGGGGCGTTCGACCCGCAGGTTCATCTCGTAGCGGACCATGGCCCGGCGCATGACGTCGAGCGTCTCTGCGAAGTGGAAGCCGGTGTCCAGGAACACGACCTCGATGTCGGGGTCGACAGCCAGGGACAGGTTCACCAGCAGGGTGTCTGCGAACGACGTGGTGAGGCACAGGCCGGTGCCGAACGTGTCAACCGCCCATTCGATGATCTCGGTGGGGTGAGCGGTCTCGAAGCGTGCGTTCAGGGCGTCGACCTCCGCCCGCGACAGGGCCGGAGGACGGCGGAGTTCCACGCTGGTGATCGATTGTGCCATGGTCAGAATCCTGATAAAGCCGATAGGACTAGTCGGGATTAGGAGTCAACCTACAGAAGGCGGGTACCCGAATCAACCTATTTCCGATCGGAATAGTCATGTTTCGGTCCGGTCCGGGCCTCCGGGCCCGTTCGCCGTGATCGCGGTGCCAGACTCGGGGGCATGCGACGCTCCATCGACGACTACCCGTTCGACGCCGCCGACTACCCACCTGACTACGAGGATGACGAGCTCACGCCCATCTCGTGGGCCGTGGCCATCAGCGACGACTACGCCGACGCCGAGCCGAGGGTCATCCTCACCGTCGAGGAGGTGGGAAGGGCCGGCTACGGCCTGGTGGCGCACCTCAGCCCCGAAATCGCGCGCCGCCTGCGGGGAGCCGTGCGGGACGCCCTGGCCGAGATGGGGGAGGACCCCGGCCGCTGAGTGGGGGTCCGGAAGCACAACCGGCGTCAGGGCCGGCTGACCTCGCCGGTGGAGGAGTCCAGGTAGGCGGGGCCCTCGCCGCCGCCGTGGACCTCGACGTTGGTCCCGGTCATCCACCGGGCCAGCGGTGAGGCCAGCACCAGGCACATGTCGGCCACCTCGGCCGGGTCGCCCATGCGCCGCATTGCCAGGTTGGCGCCGACCGCGGCGATGCCGTCGTCGCCGCCGTAGTAGAGGCCGGCGTCCTCGGTCACGATCATGCCGACGGTGAGCGTCAGCACCCTGATCCCGGGCCCCCACTCGTGGGCCAGGGTGGCGCCCATGTTCACCAGCCCGGCCTTGGCCGCCCCGTAGGCGACGCCCAGGGGGTTGGGCCGGGTGCCGCTCACCGACGAGATGTTGATGATGACCCCGTCGTGTCCCTGGTCGTCCATGACCCGGTGGGCCGCCTGGCAGAAGGTCATAGGGGCGATCAGGTTGAGGGCCACGATCTTCTCGTTGAACCGGGGCGACACCGTGGCCGAGTCGGCCGGCGGCGCACCGCCGGCGTTGTTTACCAGCACGTCCAGGCGGCCGAAGCGGTCGACGGCCGTGGCTACGACGGCCTCGACCTGGTCGGGGTCGCGCACGTCGGCGGTGGTGAACACGGCCTCCCTGGTGCCGTCGGTCGAGGTGACGGGCCCGTCGGGGGCGTTGCGTGCGCAGGTGACGACGTCGGCGCCTGCATCCAGGAACGTGCGGCAGATCACGCGGCCGAGTCCCCGGGTGCCACCCGTGACTATTACCGACCTACCCGTGAAGTCCAGGGCGCCTGCGGGGTCCGAGGTGTCGCTCACGGCCCGCACCGTACCGCCGCCCCGGCCGCCGGGCGGAACGCAGCCCGTCAGGCCCGATGTGACCGACCATTCGACCTGACGGCCCGTCAGGACTAGCCATCGTGTCGCGCCTCGCCTACCGTCCCACCCGTGCCCGACAAGTTGATGACCGAGGACGACGTGGTCGCCCGCCTGGAGAGCGGCATGACCATCGGGATCGGCGGCTGGGGTTCCCGCCGCAAGCCCATGTCCCTCGTCAGGGCCATCGTGCGCAGCGACCTCGCGGACCTCACGATCGTGAGCTACGGCGGACCCGACATCGGGCTGCTGTGCGCGACCGGCAAGGCCCGCAAGGTCGTCTACGGGTTCGTGTCGCTCGACTCGATCCCGCTTGAGCCGCACTTCCGGATCGCCCGCCAGACCGGGGCGGTCGACTTCATGGAGCTGGACGAGGGCGCCTTCTACCTGGGGCTGCTGGCCGCCGCCCACCGCGTCCCGTTCTATCCGACCCGGGCCGGCATGGGCAGCGACATGATGGCGATGAACCCGGAGCTGCGAACCGTCACATCCCCCTACGACGACGCCGAGGAGTTCGTGGCCATCCCGGCATTCCGGATCGACGTATCGCTCATACACATGAACCGCGCCGACGCCGCCGGCAACGGCCAGTTCCTGGGGCCGGACCTCTACTTCGACGACCTGTTCGCCAAGGCGGCCGACGCCACGTTCATGAGCTGCGAGCGGGTGGTACCTACGGAGAACCTGCTCGACGAGGGGACGTTCCACACGCTCAAGATCCCCCGGCTGTTCGTGGACGGCGTGGTCGAGGCGCCCCGTGGGGCCCACTTCACCGAGTGTCCACCCGACTACGGCCGTGACGAGGCCTTCCAGAGGGAGTACGCGGCCACCGCCCGGGATGCCGAGGCGTGGGACGCCTTCCGTGCCCGGTACCTCGAAGCGCCGGACCACGAGGCGTACCTCGCAGCGGTCGACGGCCGTGGCGGTGCGGGGACACCGTCGTGACCGGGCCTGCCACCATCGACGAGATCTGCGTGGTCGCGGTCGCCGAGGCGTTCCGGGGCGACGGCGAGATCCTCTGCAACCCCATCGGCACGGTGCCGATCATCGGCGGCCGCCTCGCCAGGGCCACCTTCGAGCCCGACATGGCCATGACCGATGCGGTGTCGGTGCTGGCCGCCAACATCCTCCCCGTCGGCGATCCCGATGCGCCGCGTGTGGTCGAGGCCTGGATGCCGTACCGCGACATGTTCGACATCGTGTGGTCTGGTCGCCGCCACGTTGTCATGGGGGCCAGCCAGATCGACGCCACCGGCAACCAGAACCTGGCGGCCATCGGTGGCTGGCGCATGCCGAAGGCCCAGCTGCTGGGCCTTCGGGGAGCGCCGGGCAACCTGGTGAACCACGTGACCACCTACTGGGTGCCGAACCACTCGACCCGGTCGTTCGTGCCCCGGGTGGACGTGGTGTCGGGGCCCGGCTACGAGAGGGTGGCCGACCTGTCCGAGGCCGTCCGGAACAATCACGAGATCCGACGCGTGGTGTCCAACCTGGGCGTGTTCGACTTCTCGAACGCCGAGCGCCGCATGCAGGTGCGCTCGACCCATCCGGGCGTGACCATCGGGCAGGTGGTCGAGGCCACCGGGTTCGAGCTGGTCGTCCCCGACGACGTGCCCGAGTCCCGCCTGCCCACCGACGAGGAGTTGCACCTCATCCGCGAGGTCATCGACCCGACCGGCCTGCGCAGGGCCGAGTTCCCCTCCTGAGGCCAGTGTCCGAGCGCAGCGAGACCCGCCTCCACACCCGCTTCTGCGGCCTAGTGGGCGTCCGGTACCCGATCGTCCAGACGGGAATGGGCTGGGTATCGGGACCCGCCCTGACAGCGGCCACGGCCGACGCCGGCGGCCTCGGCATCCTCGCCGCTGCACCGTTGACCTTCGACCAGATGGTCGTCGCAGTCGACGACGTGCGTGGCGCCACCGACGCCCCGTTCGGAGTCAACCTGCGGACCGATTCGGACGACGTGGAGCGCCGGGTGGAGCACCTCATCGCAGCCGAGGTGCCGGTCGTGTCGTTCGCCCAGGCACCGGGTCGGGCGATGGTCGTCCGGTTGAAGGAGGCGGGTGTGGTGGTCATCCCGACCGTCGGAGCCCGCCGCCATGCCGAGAAGGTCGCCGAGTGGGGCGTCGACGCCGTCATAGCCCAGGGAGCCGAGGGTGGCGGCCACACGGGCGTCGTGCCGACCTCCCTGCTGATACCCCAGGTGCTGGACGCTGTCGACATCCCCGTGGTCGCGGCTGGCGGCTTCGTCGACGGCCGGGGCCTGGCCGCGGCCCTCGCGTGGGGCGCCGATGCGATCGCGATGGGCACCCGGTTCCTGCTGACGGCCGAGAGCGGGGTGCCCGACAACGTGAAGCAGGTCTACCTGGCCACCCCCGTGACCGGCACGGTCGTGACCCGGGCCATCGACGGTGTGCCCCAGCGGGTAATCGCCACCGAAATGGTCTCCCGCCTCGAGGCGGCCAGGCTGACCCGGTTCCCGCGGGCCCTAGCCAACGCTCTCCGGTTCCGCCGCCTCACCAGCACCCCGGTGCGGGCGCTTGTGGCCGAGGGCCTCCGAATG